>CAMHIP010000044.1 GCA_946185205.1 uncultured Bacteroidales bacterium
GGTTCTCGCCTTCATAGACGTATCCGCAAACCAGACATCTGAATTTCTTTTTCATATTGGATAAAAGTTGATTATTTTTGCTAAAATAAGCATAAAAATCGAATCCGCAAGGTGACGGCAGGTCGGAATTTTATGACAAGATGTCTCCGGAGACCGTGCATCGTGCTGAGCGGTAGGATTTTTGCAGTTATTATGAAAAATGAACTGAAATGAAAAATTGCATCCGATATGCCTGGGCGGCCCTGCTGCTGCTTGTTCTGGCCAGCTGCACGAAGTCCCCTGAGGCCCGCTTCGCGGGCAGCTATACCTACAAGACCGGCGGCTCGCTCCTGCTGGAGTCGGTCGCCGATCCCGCCACCCGCCTCACGCTCCCTGTCCTTCCGTCCTACGGGCGGCTGGACATCACGCCCACGGGCCTGGACGACCGTGTGCTGGTCACGTTCAACGCTTTGGGCGGCCCCGTCGAGGTCTGCTACGGCACCGTGTCGGGCAAGACCCTGACCCTGGAGACGAAGCAGTACAACGCCTCCGCCGGCCTGGCCGCCAAGACCCTGGACCTCGGCTCCTTCCAACTGGACCTGCCCGGCGTGGACCTCACCGGCACACTCAAGGCCAGCGGCACCGGGACGCTCTACGACGGCTCCGCGCTGCTGATCCGCTTCGACTGCTCCGGCCCCGTCTCGCTGGACGGCGTGGAATATACGGCGAAGGGGCAGGACCTGATCTGCAGTGCCACCAAAAACTGACCCCGCGATGAAAAAGTCCTGGATTCTTCCTTGTCTGTTGCTCCCTTTGCTGTGCGGCTGCGAGCAGGTGGAGGCGCTGGTCGGCCGTTTCCGGCAGCCGGAGACCGTCTCGGAACGGCCCCCGGTGCGCGTCAGGACGGTGGAGGCCGGCCGGGCGGACCATCTCCCCGGGCAGGTCTATACCGGCGAGACGGAGCCGGAGCGCTCCGTGGTGCTGACGGCTCCCTACGGCGGCACGCTCACGGGACTGCCCGTCAGCAAGGGTGATTTCGTGGCGGGCGGCCAGACCGTGGCCGTGGTCCGCTCCCAGAGCGTCGAGAGCGCGCTGGATATCGCCGAAGCCACCCTTTCGCAGGCGCAGGATGCGCATGCGCGCATGCTGAAGGTGTATCCTTCGGGGGCGGTCCCCGAAGTGCAGAAAGTGGATGTGGAGACCCAGCTCGCGAAGGCGGAGGCCGCCGAACGGGCTGCGCGGCGTGCCGTGGCGAACGGCACGGTCAAGACCCCTTACCGCGGCGTGATCGGCGAACTGTATGTCGATCGCGGCGTGGAAGTGCTTCCCGGACAGCGTATTGCGCTGCTGATGGACATCTCCCGGCTCAACATCCGGATCGAAGTGCACGAGAATGACATCAGTTCCGTGGTCGTGGGTACGCCGGCCACGGTGTCCATTCCGGCCCTGGGCCTGGACGACCTGCCGGCCGTCGTGGCGGAGCGGGGCTACGTGGCCTCGCCCCTGTCCCGCAGCTATGCCTGCATCCTGCAGCTGGCGGAACAGGTCCCCGGCCTGATGCCCGGGATGGCGGTCAAGGCCGCCTTTGCGGCGCCGCTGCCCACCGAAGACCGTATCGTCGTGCCTGCCGCGGCGGTGCAGATGGATACGCAGGGCAAATATGTCTGGACGGTCGAGGACGGCCGCGTGCTCAAGACGCGCGTCACGCTGGACGGCTTCACGGGCCGGGGCGTGGCCATCCGGTCCGGCCTCATCCCGGGCGACCGCGTGATCGTGGAAGGCTGGCAGAAGGTGTCCACCGGCATGAAAGTGACAGAAGAATAGCGCATGGCAAAGCTCCCCTCCATTCCCCGGGGCGGTATCCTCCTTTCCGCCATCCGTCACAAGAAGATCATCTATCTCCTGGTGGCGGCGCTGGTCGCCGTGGGCGTGGTCGGCCTGTTGCGGATGAACCGGGACGAATTCCCGACCTTCAAGCTCAACCAGGGCATGATCGCCGCGGTGTATCCCGGCGCCACGGCGGAAGAGGTCCGGGACCAGGTGGCCAAGCCCCTGGAGGAAGTCCTGTTCTCCTTCCCGGAGGTGGACCGGGCCACCCTGCGGTCCACTTCCCGGGACGGCATCTGCTATATCCTGACGGATCTGAAGTCGCCTGCGCGTATGAAAGACGAAGTCTGGTCCAAGATCAAGCTCCGCCTGCAGACGGCCCGGCTGACGCTGCCTGCCGGGGTCGCCGCCGTGGTGGTGCTGGATGATTTCAGCGAGACTTCCTCCCTGCTGATCGCCCTGGAGTCGGACGACAAGGGCTATTCCGAACTGAACATCCTGGCGGAGGAGCTCAAGCACCGGCTGCGCGAGATCCCGGAGATGGGCGACGTGACCGTCTATGGTACTCAGGAAGAAGAGATTGCCGTGACCCTGGACATGGACCGGATCGCCTCCTACGGCGTGAGCCCCGCCAGTCTGCTGCTGGAGTACCAGAGCGCGTCGCTGGGTGCACCGGGCGGCGTCTTCCACACGGACAGGACCTATTCTCCGGTCCACGTGTCCAACCTGGTGAGCACCGAGGAGCAGGTGGCGGACCGGATCGTCTATACCGGACCGGACGGCGGCGTGCTGCGCCTGGGCGACATCGCCACGGTCGAGCGCCGCTACCGGGATCCCGAATCCTTTGTCTCCTATGACGGCCACGCCGCGCTCGTGCTGAGCGTGGTGATGCTGCCGGACAACAACATCGTCGATTTCGGACACGAAGTGGACCGGGTGCTCGAGGCGTTCTCGGCCACGGCGCCGGAGTCCGTGCGGCTCAGCCGGATCACGGACCAGCCCAAGGTGGTCCACCAGTCGGTGATGAATTTCATGCGCGACCTGCTGATCGCCATGCTGGTGGTCGTGCTGGTGATGCTGCTCCTTTTCCCGATGCGCTCGGCGCTGATCGCCAGTTCCGGCGTGCCGGTATGCACCGCCGCCGCGCTGGCCGTCATGTATATGACCGGCATGCAGGTCAACATGGTCACGCTGGCCGCGCTGATCGTCGTGCTCGGCATGATCGTCGATGACTCCATCATCACCATGGACGGCTATATGGACAAGCTGGGCCGGGGACTGGCCCGCGAAGAGGCCGCCGTGGCGAGCGGCCGGGAGCTGTTCATGCCGATGCTGATGGCCACCACCGCCATCAGCCTGATGTTCTTCCCGACCCTCGGCATCATCAAGGGCTATCTGGGTGACTTCATCCGCAGTTTCCCCTGGATCATTGCCTTCGCGCTGGCCGCCTCGCTGGCCTATGCCATGCTCGTCGTGCCCTCGCTGGAGGTGCACTATATCCGGGAGTCCGGTCCGTCCCGGGGCCATTTCCTCAGCCGCGCCCAGGCCTCCTTCTTCGCCTTCATCCAGCGCGTCTATGATGCCCTGGAGGCCTTCTGTTTCCGGCACGCCTTCCTGACCATCGCCACGGGCGTGCTGGCCATCGCCCTGGGCGTGTTCATGTTCACGCGGCTCAATGTCATGATGATGCCCAAGGCCGACCGGGACATGTTCGCCGTGGAGGTGTTCCTGCCCGAAGACGCCCCCCTCGAGCGGACGGCGGCGGTGAGCGACTCGCTCACGCGCATGCTCCTGTCCGATGCGCGCATCAAGGGCGTGACCGCTTTCGTGGGCACCAACGCCCCCCGTTTCCACGGGACCTATTCCCCGGCGATGCCGGGCCGCAATATCGCCCAGCTGATCGTGAACACGACCTCCAACCGCGACACGGAGGCGCTGCTGCACGAGTACGGCGAACGCTGCGAGCACTGGTTCCCGGAGGCGCTGGTACACTTCCGCCAGATGGACTACCAGGCCGTTACGGCCGTGGAAGTGATGCTGCGCGGCGCTCCGGCCGAGGTGCTCAAACCCTATGCGGACAGCATCCGCCGCTTCATGTACGGCATGCCCGACCAGCTGGCCTGGGTCCACAGCGACATCGATGCGCTGCTGCCCTCGGTCGATGTGACGCTCGATCCGGAAGAATCGGCCCGGCTGGGCGTCAACAAGTCCGTGCTGGCCTTCTCGCTCGCAGGAGCGCTGGGCGGCACGCCGCTCGCTACGCTCTGGGAAGGAGACAAGCAGGTGCCGGTCCGTCTCTACAGCCAGGGGGTCACGCGCGACATGACCTACGATGCCCTGGGCGACGTGAAAGTGCCTGCGCTGCGTTCCGTCTCGGCGGTGCCGCTGCGCCAGGTGGCACGGCTCACGCCGGCCTGGCGGCCCGGACAGCTGGTCCGCTATGCCGGACAGGACGTCGTGAGCGTCAGCGCGGACATGCGTGTCGGCAAGAGCCAGCCGGCGGCCATGAAGCCGATCAAGGCGTATGTGGAGTCGCAGATCGTCCCGCAGCTGCCGGAGGGCGTGACGGTCAAGTATCTGGGGCTGTCGGCCTCCAATGACTATTTCATCCCGCAGATCCTCTGGAGTTTCGTGGCGGCCGTGGCGGTGCTCTTCGTCTTCCTGCTGCTGCATTTCAAGAAGGCCTCGGTGGCCCTGCTGACGATGGTGCTGAGCCTGCTGTGCCTGTTCGGGGCCTCTTTCGGCCTGTGGATCTTCGGCCTGGACTTCAGCATCACGGCCGTGCTCGGCCTGATCTCGCTGGTGGGCATCATCGTGCGCAACGGGATTATCATGTTCGAGTATGCGGAAGATCTGCGCAGCGGGCAGGGGCTGAGCGTGCGCGATGCGGCCTTCCAGGCGGGTGCGCGCCGGATGCGCCCCATCTTCCTGACTTCCTGCACCACGGCGCTGGGCGTGCTGCCGATGATCATCAGCGGCGACCTGCTCTGGATGCCGATGGGCGTGGTGATCTGCTTCGGTACGCTGCTTTCCATCGGCCTGATCGTGCTGATCATGCCGGTGTCCTATTGGCAGGTGTTCCGCGGTGCGGACAAAAAGAAATTGACTGAAAATGAAGCATCTTGACGCTTGGATTCTGCTCTTTGCCCTGTCCGTTGCGCTTCCCGGCGCAGCGCAGGAGCGCCGTGTGACGCTGGACGAGTGCCTCCGCCTGGCCGCGCAGCACGATCCTGCCGTGCGCGGTGCGCGGCTGGACCTCCAGGCTGCCCGGGCGCAGCGTGCGGAGGCCCGTTGGGAGTATGTGCCGCGCGTGAGTCTGTCCGGGGTGGGGTATTATGCACTCAAGCCGCTCCTGCGCGTGGAGCCCTCCGACATCCTGGACGGCTATTGGAGCGACGTGCTCTCGCAGATGGTGACCGATGCGGCCCTGCAGGCCGGGGTGACGCCCTGGTTCGAGGGCTTCCGCTACGGCTGGGGCGCGCAGGCGATGGCCGTGCAGCCGCTCTACGCCGGCGGACGGATTGCTGCGGGCAACCGGCTGGCCGAGCTGGGCGTGCGGGCGGGCGAGCTGCAGCTCGCCGTCAAGCAACGGGAGACGGATGCATCGGTCGAAGAGAAATACCGCCTGGGCGTGTCGCTGCAGGAGAAAATGCTGACCCTCGAGCGGACCGGACAGCTGCTCGACTCGCTCGAGCGGAGCGCGCAGGCTGCCGTCGATGCCGGCCTGGTCTCCGATTCCGACTTGCTTCAGGTCCGCCTGAAGCAGCGCGAACTGGCCTCGGGCCGGATCCGGCTGCGCAGCGGCCTCAAGCTGGCCAAGATGGACCTGTTCAATGCCATCGGCCTGCCGTATGCCTATCTGGAGCTGGACCACTACGTGCTGGACGGCACGCCCGGCGGGGAGCCGCTGCCGCCCTCGGCCTGGATCGCGGACGAGAGCGAGGTGGTGAGCGACGAGTCCCGCCTGCTGGCGATGCAGGTGGAGGCGGCCGGGCTGCAGAAGCGCATGGCGGTCGGGGAGTATCTGCCGCAGGCCGCCGTGGGCGTGGGGTATGGTTATCACGACCTCCGGGGCGCCGGGCGCGGCACGTTCAACGGGCTGGGTTTCGCCACGCTGCAGGTCCCGATCACGGACCTGGGCAAGGCCGGTGCCCGCGCGCGCCGGTATGATGCCGAGGTGGAGAAGGCACGTGTGCAGCAGGCGTACCTCGATGCCCAGCTGACGCTGCAGATGCATCAGCTCCGGCTCGGGATGGAATCGGCCTGGGAGCAGCTGGGCGTGGCACGCGAGGCCCTGCGCGTGGCCCGGGATGCGTCCCGCAAGCTGCAGGCGCGCTATGACGCCGGGCAGGTGACCCTGTCGGATCTCCTGCAGGCGGAACTGGCGGTGCGGGAGGCGGAAGAGACGGAAATCGACCGCCGGATGGATTATCATATCGCAGTAAATGCGTATCTTCGCAAATGTGGTAAACTTTAAAACGAGACAGTCATGAATATCTGGTTTGTGATACTCGCCGTGATGCTGGCTTCTTTCATCATCCAGCGGGTCCTGAACAGCAAGTTTGACAAATACAGCGCCGAGCCTTCGCCGCGGGGGCTGACGGGCGCCGACGTGGCGCGTCTGATGCTTGCGCAGAACGGGATCACCGACGTGAAGGTGCAGTCGGTGGCCGGGCGGCTGACCGACCATTACAATCCCCAGGACAAGACCGTCAATCTCAGCGAGGGGGTGTATGGCAGCGCTTCCATCGCGGCCTGTGCCGTGGCGGCCCACGAGACGGGCCATGCGCTGCAGCACGCGCAGGGGTATGCGCCGCTGCGCCTTCGTTCCGCGCTGGTGCCGGTCGTGACCTTCGCCAACAACACGGTCCAGTGGGTCTTGCTCGGCGGCGTCCTGCTGATCAACGTTTTCCCGACCCTTCTCTGGATCGGCATCGCCCTCTTTGCGGCGACGACGTTCTTCAGCTTCGTGACGCTCCCGGTCGAGATCAATGCCAGCCAGCGTGCCGTGCAGTGGCTGGAGGGTTCGGGCGTCGTGGATGCGACGACGCGTCCGATGGCGGTGGACGCCCTCAAGTGGGCGGCCTACACCTATGTCATCGCTGCGCTCGGCTCGCTGGCCACGCTCTTCTACTATATTTCCTTAGCTAACAACAGAAGATAAATAAAGCCATCAATCGGAGATGTCCCCCTGCAAACCTTAGCCACCCTCGGCTATTAGAGGGAGGGGCCCGCCGCCGCAGGCGGTGGGAGGGGTCGCGAAGCGACGGTTTGCAGGGGGACATCTCCGATTGGGGCGGACTCTTTTATGGATAGCGTCAGAATAGACAAATACTTGTGGGCGATCCGGGTGTTCAAGACCCGGAGCGACGCCACGGATGCCTGCAACGGCAACAAAGTCAAGCTCGCAGGCGTCAATGCCAAGCCGTCCAAGGCCGTCAAGGCCGGCGACGTGCTCGAGATCCGCAAGGGCTCGGCCCTGTTTACCTACAAGGTGCTCAAGGTCACGGAAAGCCGCATGGGCGCGCAGCTCGTGCCGGACTTCGCCGAGGACCTGACGCCGGACAGCGAGCGGGCCAAGCTCCACGCACCGCGGGAGACGGTCGTCCTGCAGCGCGACCGCGGCGCGGGACGGCCGACCAAACGCGACCGCAGACAGCTGGAAGAAGCCATGGACATGTTGGATTTTTGAGAAAATCCGTATATTTACAAGATTTTACCAAAATCTGACGCAATATGTGTGGAATAGTCGGTTATGTCGGGGGGCGGCAAGCCTATCCGATTCTCATCAAGGGGCTTACCCGGCTTGAATACCGGGGATACGACAGCGCCGGCGTGGCGCTGATCTGCGACAGCGGAGAACTCGTCATCTACAAGACCAAAGGCAAGGTCAAAGACCTGGAAAAGGTCGCTGCCGGCCAGGACGTGTCGGGCAGCATCGGCATCGCCCACACCCGCTGGGCGACGCACGGCGAGCCGAGCGACATCAATTCGCATCCCCATTATTCCGAGAACCACCGCCTGGCCCTGATCCACAACGGCATCATCGAGAATTACCAGGCCCTCAAGACCGAACTCACCCGGAAGGGCTACCATTTCCAGAGCCAGACCGACACGGAGGTCGTCATCCAGCTGATCCAGTACATGATGGACTCCCGGGGCGCCTCTTTCGACGAGGCCATCCCGATGGCACTCAACCACGTGGTCGGCGCCTATGCGCTGGTGATCATGGACAAGAACCAGCCCGACAAGCTCGTCGCCGCCCGCAAGGGCAGCCCGCTGCTCATCGGGGTGGGGGAGAATGAGTACTTCGTCGGCTCCGACGCCTCCCCGATCATCGAATATACCAACAAGGTCGTCTATCTGGGCGAAGAGGAGATCGCCTACATCCAGCGCGGACAGGAACTCCGGATCACGGACCTGCGCAGCGTCGAGCAGACGCCCCAGGTGCGCGAACTGGAAATGTCGCTGAGCGAGATCGAGAAAGGCGGCTTCCCGCATTTCATGCTGAAAGAGATCTTCGAGCAGCCGTGCACGCTGCGGGCCTCGATGAAAGGCCGCCTGCACCCGGAACTCGGGGAGGTCAAGCTCTCCGGCGTGATCGACAACCGCGAGCGCCTGCTCAGCGCGCAGCGCATCGTCATCTGCGCCTGCGGCACCTCCTGGCACGCCGGCCTGATCGGCAAATACATGATCGAAGAGCTGACGCGCAAGCCGGTGGAGGTGGAATACGCTTCCGAGTTCCGCTACCGGCGTCCGGTCATCTTCCCGACCGACGTGGTGATCGCCATCTCCCAGTCCGGCGAGACGGCCGACACGCTGGCGGCGGTCAACCTGGCCCGCGAGGCGGGGGCCTTCCTCTTCGGCATCTGCAACGTGGTGGGCTCTTCCATTGCCCGCGCCACGGACACCGGCTGCTACACGCACATCGGGCCCGAGATCGGCGTCGCTTCGACCAAGGCCTTCACGGCCCAGGTGACGACGCTTTTCCTCATCGCCATCAGCCTGGCCGAGCAGCTCGGCACCGTCTCCGAGGAGCGCCGCTCCGCCCTGGTCCGGGAGCTGCAGACCATTCCCGACAAGATTTCGCGGATCCTGGAGCACGACGCGCAGATCGCCGACCTGGCCAAGGTCTTCACTTACACGCGCAACTTCCTCTACCTGGGCCGCGGCTACAACTATCCGGTGGCGCTGGAGGGCGCCCTGAAGCTGAAAGAGATTTCCTATATCCACGCGGAGGGCTATCCGGCGGCCGAGATGAAGCACGGTCCCATCGCGCTCATCGACGAGGAGATGCCGGTGGTAGTGATCGCTCCGCGCCGGGGCAATTATGAAAAGATCCTGAGCAATATCCAGGAGGTCAAGGCGCGCAAGGGCCGCATCATCAGCGTGATCACGGAGGGGGATACCGACGTCAAGGCCCTGTCAGACTGGTACTTCGAGATCCCGGACACGGAGGAGTGCTTCGAGCCCATCCTCTCCATCGTTCCGCTCCAGCTGCTGGCCTACCACATCGCCATTGCCAAGGGCCGCGACGTCGATCAGCCGCGCAACCTGGCCAAGTCCGTGACGGTAGAGTAGCCCGCACGGGGGACAGGCGTCTCTGCGAATCAGTCCAGATACATCGCGTGGCGGACCTGGTCGGCGACGGCGTCGCCCTTCAGGCCGCGGAGGATCTCCAGCGCGAAGGCCACGGCGTGGCCGGCGGAACGGCCGGTGACGATGCGTCCGGAGCGCACGGCGGGCTTCGGCGTGAAGATGGCGCCCTTCTCGATCAGCGCATCCTGGAAGCCGTCGAAACAGGTGAATTCCACGTCCTCCAGGTAGGCCCTCTTCAGCTGGCTGAGCACCAGCCCGGGTGCGGCGCAAATCGCCGCCAGGGTGCCGCCGGCGGCAATATGGTTCCGCATCAGGTCGATCAGCGGGCTGCAGGCGGCGAGGTTCCGGGATCCGGGCATGCCGCCCGGGAAAATCATGACATCCTCCGCCGTGGTCCCGTCCTGGTCCGTATCCAGTTCGGGCAGGCAGGCCTCGGCCTCGACCAGCACCCCGTGGGAAGATTCGATTATGAGGTCGTCCGTCAGGGCGACCAGCTGCGTATCGACGCCGCCCCGGCGGAGCACGTCGTTGGTGGCGAGGGCCTCGACATCCTCGAAGCCGTCGGCCAAAAAGATATTGACTCCTTTCATATTCTGTGATTTATTTGTAAAAATACGCATTTTTCCGCGGGCGGAGCATCAAAGCGGCTATTTTTTGCATCTTATTGTAGAAAAGATTGCTATCTTTGACTATCTTGCCTGACAATGATACAGTTTCTGACGATATGAAAAAATTATTTCTCCTCTGTCTGGCAGCCCTTGCGCTGCCGCTCGGTGCGGGCGCCCAGGTGTTCAATCACGTGGCGCTCGGCGTCGGTGCCGGCACGGACGGCCTCAGTTTCGAGCTGGCCGCTCCGCTCGGCCGCCACGTGGATGTTCGGGCCGGCTACGGCACGGCCATCGGCCTGCTCAGCTACACGGTGAAGGACATCTCGCTCCCGGAGCATCCGGGCAACCCTTCCAGCAGTTCGGTCGCCACGCCGCTCAAGGTCAGCCTCGGCATGAGCGACGCCCGCCTGCTCTTCAACATCTACCCTTCCGCGAAGGGCGGATTTCACTTCACCTTCGGCGCCTACATGGGGGCGCCCCGTTTCGCGCGCGGCGCCTTCAGCAACCTGCCCTCCGACTACAACACGGGCGGGATCGAGGTGGACGGCTATCTGGTCAAGGCCACGTCCGGCACGCTCGCGGCAGAACTCTGCGCACCCGGCCTCGGCGGCCCTTCCTTTGCCGTCAAGCCCTACGTGGGCATCGGCTTCGGCCGCGCCGTGAGCAGGAACCGCGTCTCCTTCAGTGTCGATCTCGGCGCCCAGTATCAGGGCAAGCCGGGCCTCTGGGCCGAAGGCGAAGGCCTGACGGGCCGCAAGGCGAAGGTCCGGCTGGACGGCGACGACTTCGAAGCCCTGGACAGCATCGACGAGTTCGGTAAGTACCTGTCCTTCTGGCCGACGCTCAATTTCCACCTTTTTGTCAAACTGTTCTAAGCGATCGCACCTATGAAAAAGTCCCTTTTCGCCGCCCTCGCGCTGGGAGCCCTGCTTCCCCTTCTTGTCGCATGCGGCACCAAGAACACGGACACCGATACCCGTTTCGAGAATCCCCGCTTCATCCAGTACGCCGGACAGCTGATTCCCCGCGGCGGCGCGCCCGCCCCGGCGCAGCAGGCCCTTCCCTCCGCCGCAGACGGGGCGGATGTGGTTTTCATCGAGCTGACCGAGAGCGGCCTCTATGTGATTGGCCTGGCTACGGCAGGCGAGACCACCTACAAGGCCGGCAACTATTCCGTGAACGGCCAGGTCTATACCCTCAACGGCTACGGCACGATCGAGTTCAGCGGCGATTCCGGCGAAGTCGATCTGAAGATCACCCCCAACGGCGGCAGCGCCACGACGCTGAAGGCCACGTTCACGAAGGCCTCCGTCACGGATATGGCTTACCGCGGCTACACCGTCGAGAAGACCCGCGTGGTCGCCGGCCCCGCCGGTGCCGATTTCACGGGCCTCAATTTCAAGGAGATCGCCGATTTCCTCCGGAACAACGGCTTCGACCTCACCGACGAGGTGAAGGACATCAAGGTGGCTTCCGTGTCCATCACCGCCGCCGGCTCCTTCATCATCGCCTATTCCGACGGTTCGGCCGACGTTGCCACTTCCGTGCTCTCCGGCTCCATCCTTGCCTACAACTGGAGGGCCGAGGCGATGGGCTATTCCTTCGAGACGGGCAAGGGTTCGATCTCGTATCTGGACGGCAAGTGCATCCTGTCGCTTTCCGCCCGGGTGAACGGCACCGACGGCTCCGTCACCCTCGTCCTGTCCCCGATGCTGTAGAGCCCCGGCTTCCGCAGCAACGTTTATCCCCTCTCAAGTAGAGGGGATTGTTGTTTTTTGTGCTATCTTTGCGCGAATATGGAAGAAGAGAAGAAACTTTATCCCTTCAAGTTCTGCACCCTGCAGGATGACTATCCGTGGGGCAGCGAAGAGTTCAAGCTGGCCGACCTGGGCTACCGCGATTCGCTGGTCCGGGAGGGCTGGCTGGCGGGCAACAGCATATCCGAAGTGATGGATACCTACCTGGACCGCGTGGTCGGGGACAATGTGTATGAGTACTACGGCCGGCAGTTCCCCGTCTGCGTGCGTCTGCTGCGCGTTCAGGGACGGATGCCGCTGCGCGTGCACCCCGACGACGAGACGGCGGCGCAGCGCTATGATTTCCTGGGCAAGGAGAAAATCTGGTACGTGCTCCGCGCCGGCAAGGATGCGCAGCTGATGGTCGGCTTCCGCCGCGACACCGACGCCACCGAGGTCTATGCCAAGTGCCTGGACGGGAGCGTGGGCGAGCTGCTCAACGGGATCGCGCCGCATCCCGGGCAGTGCCTGCATATTCCGGCCGGTACGCCGCATGCCGCTTCGGGCGACGTGGAGATCCTCGAGCTGGCCGAGTCCTCGCCGATGGATTTCTGTCTCTGCGCCTGGGGCGAAGAAGTCCATCCGGACGAATTCGACGCCTCGCTGACGCTGGTGGACGCGCTTGATTTCATTGATTATAAGAAATTTACGGATAAGCAGGAAAAGCATCCGGCCGGCGACGCGCCGGGCTCGGAGCGCCTGGCCGACCTGCCGCAGCTGCGGCTGGACCGCATCGCGCTGCGCGACCCGCTGCAGATCCGCCGCGAAGGAGGACCTTTCCTGCTCTACAGCTGTGTCCGGGGCGGCGCCTCGGTGCAGCTTCCGCTCGCCGGCGGGCAGTCGCTGGACTTTGCCCTCCGCGCCGGCGAGACGATGCTCGTGCCCGCCGAATGCCTGGAATTCTCCCTGGTGCCCACGGAGCGCGACACCGTCCTGCTGGAGAACACGGTCATCCGCGCCGATGCCGATCCCTACATCAATCCTGCCGCCGCCCCGGAGCTGCCGGAGGAATGATTGCGTTTATATCTTGATTGACAAACGTTTATGAAACCATCTACCCTTTGCGTCCAGGCGGGCTACAGCCCGGCCAACGGCGAACCCCGGCAGATGCCGGTCATCCAGAGCACGACCTTCAAATACACGACCAGTGACGAGATGGGCCGCCTTTTCGACCTCGAAGAGTCCGGCTACTTCTATACCCGCCTGCAGAATCCGACCAACGACCGTGTCGCCGCGCGCATCGCCGCCCTCGAAGGCGGCGTCGCAGCCATGCTGACCTCGTCCGGACAGGCCGCCAACTTCTTCGCCTGCTTCAACATCTGCGAGGCGGGCGGGCACATGATCACGACTTCCGCCATCTACGGCGGCACCTTCAACCTCTTCGGCGTGACCTTCCCCAAGATGGGCATCGAGGTGACGTTCATCGACCAGAACGCCTCCGACGAGGAGTTCGAGGCGGCCTTCCGGCCCAACACCAAGCTCGTTTTCGGCGAAGCGCTGACCAACCCGGGCGTGCGCGTGCTGGACATCGAGCGCCTCGCCCGCATCGCCCACGCCCACGGCGTCCCCCTCATCGTGGACAATACCTTCCCCACGCCGGTGAACTGCCGTCCCTTCGAGCACGGCGCCGACATCGTCACGCACTCCACCACCAAGTACATGGACGGCCACGGCACCGCGGTGGGCGGCGCGATCGTTGACAGCGGCAACTTCGACTGGGAGGCGCAGGCGGACAAATTCCCCGGCCTGTGCACCCCGGATCCGTCTTACCACGGTCTGACCTATACCAGGAAATTCGGCAAGCTGGCCTACATCACCAAGGCCACGAGCCAGCTGATGCGCGACCTGGGCGCCATCCAGAGTCCGCAGAATGCGTTTTATCTCAATCTCGGCCTGCAGACCCTGGCCGTACGCATGGAGCACATCTGCCGCGCCGCCCGCCAGGTGGCGGAATTCCTGCACGGCCATCCGGACGTGAAATGGATCTGCTATCCCGACCTGCCGGACGATCCCGACCACGCTCTCGCGCAGAAATACCTCCCCGAGGGCTCCTGCGGGGTGATGGCGTTCGCCCTCAAGGGCGACCGGGCGATGGCCAACCGCTTCATGGACCATCTCCGGCTGGTCACGATCGAGACGCACGTGGCGGACTGCTATACCTGCATCCTGCATCCGGCGTCCCACACGCACCGGCAGCTCTCCGACGAGCAGCTGCGCGAAGCGGGGGTGGATCCCGACCTGATGCGTCTGAGCATCGGGCTGGAGGATCCGCGGGACATCATCGAGGATCTGGAGACGGCGCTGCGAGCAGCGAAATAACGGCGCCGCAGGCGCCGACGCCGAGCACGGTCCAGAGCAGGTCTCCTGCCTGCAGGACCACGGGATATGCCTGGAGGAAGAACCCTCCGGGCATTTTTACGATACCGAAATGCTGCTGGACCAGGGCCAGCGCCACTCCGATGACGAGTCCGGCCAGCAGGCCGCACAGCGACACGAGCCAGCCCTCATAGATGAAGATGCGCCGGATGAAACGCTCGTCCGCGCCGAGTGCGCGCAGCGTCTGCATGTCTTCCCGCTTGGCGATGGCGAGCATTGAGAGCGAACCGAAGATGTTGGAGGCGATGATGAGCACGACGAAGAGCAGGATCAGGTAGATGGCCAGCTTCTCGTAGCGCATCATCTTGTAGAGGGAGGGCTGCTGGCGGATGCGGTCCCGGACGAGGTAGTCCGGACCCAGGAGCTCCTGCAGGGAGCGCAGCGTCCGTCGGTCGGCCGGGACGGAGAGCGTCAGTTCCAGGCCGCTGACCTGGTCCGTGAGGCCGGTCAGCGTGCGCATCCGGTCGATCGGCAGAATGATCAGCTCTTCGTCCGTGGTGGCGTTGATGCTCAACAGGGCCGCCGGAGCGAGCTTGACGCTGCCCAGGGCTGCGGCCGGACCGGCCAGCGGGATGCGGGCGCCCCGGCGGGGATAATAGAGCACCAGCGGATCCAGGAAATGGGGCCGTATGCCCATTTTGCGGGCCAGGCCCACGCCCACGGCCGCCTGCGGCAGGTCGCCGTCGTGCAGGGAGAACTGCCCTTCCACGACGTGGCCGGACAGCTGCGAACCGGCTTCATAGACGGCGTCCACGCCCTTGGCCAGCGCCAGCTCCTGCCGCCCGCCGTAGGCCGCGAAGACCTGTTCCTCCACGACGCTGCACACCCGCGCGATGCGGGGATCCTCCTTCAGCGCCTCGAAGGCCGGTCCCTCCGGGACGAAAAACTTCCCGTGGGCGGGCGTGACCAGCACGTCCGGTGCGAGGTCGGAGAGGTTCTGCTTGATGACGTCGTCAAATCCGTTATAGACCGACAGGATCAGGATCAGCGCGGCCGTGCCCACGGCCATGCCGATGGCGCTGAGCAGGGAAATCGCGTGGATGACGCCCAGCGACTTCCTCGCCACCAGGTACCTCCGCGCGATATACAGGTCGGGCTTCACGGGACGAAGCGCCTTATTTTTTGAGGAGTTCTTCGATGTGCTCCACGTAGTCGAGCGTGGAGTCCAGGTGGAAGTCGATCTCCGGCACGATGCGCAGCTGGGAGCCGACCTGGCGGCCCAGTTCGCCGCGCAGGGTGCGCTTCTCCGCTTCGAGCAGCTGCATCACCTGCGGGGCGCGGTCGGAGGGGAAGATGCTCACGAACACCTTGGCGATGCTCAGGTCGGGACTGATGCGGACCTCGCTCACGGTCACCATGGCACCGCCGAAGGCGGCCATGCCCCGGCGCCGGATGATCTCGGAGAGGTCGCGCTGCAATTCGCGCGCGACCTTCAATTGTCTGGTAGAAGCAGGTTTATCCATTGACCTTGATGATAAAGTAATCCTTCTTGCCCTTCTGGACCAGGATGTACTTGCCGTCGATGATGTCGGCCTCGGACAGCTGGTAGCCGATGTCGGTGAGCTTGTCCTTGTTGAGGCTGAAGCCGTTCTGCTGGATCATCTTGCGGGCCTCGCCCTTGGAGGGGAAGATCT
>CAMHIP010000045.1 GCA_946185205.1 uncultured Bacteroidales bacterium
GAATGGAGCCAGGCGCGCACGGCGCCGAAGCGGCGGGCGGCGAGATCTTCGGGTGAAATCATGAAATTGAGCATGCCGCTGTCGAAGAAGCGCAGGCCCCAGCGGTCGTCTTCGTCCAGCTGCAGCAGGGAGATCAGGCCGGGCAGTTCGCCGGACACCTCCTCGTAAAAGGGCTGCCCCAGCAGACGCGTATAGCTGTCCTCATCGCGCGTCACGCGCGAGAAATGGATCGCCTCGGCCGGCAAGACGGCGGGCGTGCCGTCGTCGTAAAGCAACGTGTGCTCGTGCAGCGAATCCAGGTCGTTCGAGTAGAACACCCGGAAATACGGGTACTCCCACTCCCCCATCCCCGGGCATACGGCGTCCGGATTGCCGAGGAAATAATCCAGCGAAGCGAAGAACCACAACATGCCCGTGTGCGGGAGCAGGCCCTCCGGGTCAAAGGGCGCCAGCTCCTCGCAACGGATCTGGCAGATGAAGGTCAGCGGGTCGTCGTACACGTCCCCGTCGTCATTGACCGGCACAGACGGCCAGTCCAGCTCCTCCGGAAGGTCCGGGAAACCCCACCACTTGCTCTGGCCAAGGAGATTCTCCTCAGCGGGTTGCGTCTGGATACTTATCATATGCGAACAATCTCCTCTCCATTCATGATATACGGAATATTCTGAACGATCAGCCGATCCTTGTCGGCTTCGTGGGCGAGTTCATCATAGGGCGCGATGTCCAGATGGATGAACTCCTTGTTTTTCAACTCTTTGAAGCGGCTACGGTCGGATCGTTCGCACTTGGGAGCCGCCCGATAGCCCACCAGCAGCACGGTGGTCATCCAGCGGCGATGCTCCACTTCCGAGAGCGCCTCCAGCGCTTCGGCATCCAGCGCATCGACTGACGCCCGAGTGGGCTCCAGCCCGAAGGCGCGTAGTTTCATGGGGATGGAATTGGCACTCGCGATGCTGGAAAGCTGGTGGGCGAAGGAAAGGCCCGCCCAGGCCTCGGCAGCCGAGGCGGCGGGCGGGTTGCCATATTCCAAATCATAGAGGTAGTTGACCCGCTGGCCGCGCTCGGAGCGGCGCAGGAGCAGCGCATCGGTCCCGGGCATCGCATCGCCATAGCAGCGGATCTGCCCGAACATGCCCGTGGCGACAGCCTTGTCCAGCAATTCCGCATGGCCTTTCTGATAGACCGCAACGGGGATATCCGCCTTGAGAACCGCCTTCGGCAGGTGCAGGGCGGCGGATAGCGCCGTCGCAGCGTCCTCGGGGCAGATTGCTACCACGAGCTTCTGCGCCGGGTCAGCGGCCCAGGTCTCCAGTTGTTCCCGGACAAAAGGCGAGGAGAGATGGCTGTCAATGAACTCCCATTCGAGGTCCAGGAAATCGCCGAAGGCCTCCTTCGGCGCATGGTCTTCGCGCCCTGCCGGGGACACATAGGCATAGTGCGAGAGGTCAAACAGGCCCTGGCGGTTCGCCACGAAATCATCCATCTCCTTTCGGATGTCACTGTCAATAAATGAGATCAGCGTCCTGCACCCGCTCTGCGCGAAATCCGGGAAATGGCAGACCTGCGCCGCCACGGCGGCAAACGACCGGGCCGTCCGGCCGCTGCCCGCAATCACGATGTGCAGGTGCTGCCCTGCCCCGGGAACCGGCAGGAAAGGCGTATCCACGAGGAGCTGCTCCGCCAAGTAATCACTGGTATTGACGATCTCGACGCGCAGGCGGGAATCTCCCTCCTTCGGAAGATACTGGAACACATCCTGGCTGGAGCGCATCTCCAGGGTGATGTAGCACGGGATGGCCGAGCCCTCCCCGCCGCAGATGTCCCGGAGAAGGTCCATGGCCCCGACATTCAGCGAGTCATGCTCCGCTTCATCGTCCTCCCCGATCAGATAAATGCAGCGTGCCAGGAACGCCCGGGCGCCGAGGAGGTCTTCCCGGTTGTCCCGCTTGCCCCGGTACCAGGTGATCCGGCGGCAGAAGGCAGCATCGTCAAGGGCCGTCTCCATCGTGGCCCGGAGAGCCTCCACGTCAGAGGAAGTCATGACGACAATGTCCTTGTCCACGAAATCAGGATGATTCTGCAGGGCTTTCAGCATGTCAGCCAGCGGATGGCCGCCGCCCAGGATCAGCACATGGCCGCTGAAGCGGTAGCGCCGCTCGCCCTTACGGTAGGCCTCGGCGATGTTGGAGAACACGTTGGAGAACACCGAAATCATCAGCGCGGACAGGATCAGGATGCCGCTCAACGTGACGATCAGGCTGAAGAAATCATTGGCCTGGTGGTCGATCGGGAAATTGCCCGGGTCCAGGTACAGCGTCAGGATATCCGTCCAATCCAGGCCCCAGATCCGGCCGACCAGGCAAAAGATGCCATACAGCACCAGCACGATGCCCACCAGCCAGGCCAGCTGTTTTCCCTCGCCTTGGGCGAGGATACGATCCATTCTACGGCGTATCATTGTTCGCAATATTCTTTATACAGTTCTACAATCTTCTTGTCAATCTCCTCAATCGGCACGTCCATTTCTGTCTCCGGCAAGCGGGCCTTTTTCTCCCGGAACATCGCGATCAGCGGATGGTCTGAATCCAGTTCCTTCAGTCGGTCGACAGCGCTGAAACACGCCTGCGAAGTGAAATCAAGCATTTGCGCCAACAGGTCTTTCCGGTTTCCGGACGGTTTCATATTGGAGAGAACCATAAATAAAGCAGAGTTGTAATCTAAGAAGCGTTCCACACAAGTCTTGTAGCTGAAGAAATTGTCCATCTCATATAGCGACTCCATCCAGGGTTCGAAGCGGACCCACTCTTCCAGAAAACGATCATATGCCTTCTCCTCCTGCAGCGCATCCAACGCCATCATCATCAGTTGGGTGGACATGAAGAAAGCTTCGAAACTCTCCTTGCCCGTGTCCAAATCCTGACAAATAGCATAGTATTTATCAAAGAAACTGTCGAGCAGCGAAAGATCCGCGTCCTTTCTGCGGAACAGCCCGCGGCGGCTCCTGGCTTCGTGGATAATGCGAATCAGTGCCATATACCGCGCTTTCAGGCTGGTCTGAGCACCTTCCGCTTCGTCCATCTCCTTGCGGAGAATTCTCGCCTTGGACTGCTGTCCTTTCTTCTTGTACAGGGCCAACAGGGGGGCGGACACGCCGGAAACCAACTGCTGCGCGGTTTCAAAACCCTCTTCTGCGCAGCGTCGTGCCGCCTTCAGCGCCAGTTCCAGATGGGGTATTGAATCCTGGGGCATAGCCAGGATGGACGCATAGGTAAACGCATCCATGACCGACAGGTCATCCAAACGGACATCTTCCAGCCACTCTCCCATCCGTTTAGTCAGCAGATGCAACTCTTCCTGCAGGTCTGACATCCCGGTCAAAATATCCAAGAACAATTGCAACCTGACGGAAGGCGTCAGCGCCCGACAGTATTGTTCAAAATCCGGGCTGTCGAAAAAGCCCTCCCGTGCCAACTGGCGGACCTGGGGACTGTAGAAACGCAGCAAGTCTTTTATCTGTTGGCCGTGAATATAGTCTCCTTCGACCAGATAGGACGGGAAATGCCCGGGATCGCCGCTCTTGAGCGCGTAATACAGGCCCATCGTCTCCCGCAGGGAATCTGCGGGATCCAGCGTCAGCAGATAGGACGAAATCTCCTTCTGGCGCTTCTGCAGGCCGTCTTCAGCGTGCGTGATGTATTTTGCGCGCCACAGATGGCGGGTCCGGTCCTCGTAGAAGAAATCCTGCAGGAAATTCATCGCCCGGTAGAACTGGACCACATCCCAGTCCTCCCCGGCAAAATGGGCGATATCGCTCTCCCGGAGACCTCCCGGGGCCGCAGCAATGTACCAGAAAGCCTGGCGCATCTGCTCCCCCAGCCCGAGGTTGTAGAGAATATTGTTGACCATATGGGTCATCAGGTCGTAAGGGGCATCCGGCATCTCACCCCAGATCTCTTCGAGATAGCCGTTGATGGCGTCGATCTGGCTGCCCTCGCTGGCGCGGATCCGCTTGAAATCCTCCTGGGTGAGGGATTCGAAAAGACGGAAGACACTATGTACCTTGATCGGCAACAGGCAATCATGATCACCTTCCGCCGCATCCAGCATGGCCTTCCGGACGGCTGCGGGCAATTCCAGGAAATACGTCTTCTCATAGCGGGAAATCAGCGCCTCCGCATCCTCCGAATCCACGATGCCGGGCACCATCAACCGGGCCGGGTATGCGTGCGCCGAGAGGAATTTCGTGCGGGCCTCGCTCTCATCCTGCAGGTTCACCAGGATGTTCACCTGATCCGCCACCCGGTCAAGCCAGGGCATGTACAGGTCCTTGGCTGCCGTTGTCTCGAGGGCCTCGACGTCGTCGAGGAAAATGTAGATATATTTGTCTGCGTCGCGAACTTCCTGTACGAGCGAAGCGAACAGGGCATTTAACTCCGTCTCAGGCAATTTGCCCAGCAACAGGTCGTCGTCCGGGATCTCCTCCCGACCCGTGACCAGCGCGAGCTCATGGATCCAGCGAGCCAGTACCGGACGCATGGCATTGCTGTATTCCGACAGGCCGAACACGGCCAGCAGCCGCACCACATCCGCATCTTCGTCCCAGCTGGCATATTCCTGTGCCATGTGCGTACTGGCGCCTATGCCCGGTACATACCAGGCTACCCGGTCGGAGGGATCCTCTTCTTCGCTCTTTTTCTCGTCGGGATCCTGGGCCAGGAAGGTTTCCACCGAACCCGGCAGCAGGCGCAGCAGCGTGGATTCTTCCAGCTCCTTCTCCTGCACCCACCAGCTTGCAGCACCGGCTTCCTCCTCCCGGGCGGTCTCCAGCTCTATCTGCAGGGCCAGCTGCTCCGTCACAATCCGTTCAAAGTCTTCCCCCTCGAAGTGGCCGTCGCGCCAAGCCAGTCTATACGGCGTGCAGCGGTCGTCCTCGCCGCCCAACGCGCCGAAGAGCCGGCGGACCTTGTCCTTGAGCGCATCCAGCTTCCGGAGGAGGTCCGGATCGCTGTCGCAGAAGGCCGGCAGCAAATCTTCCGGCAGTCCCTCGTAGGAACTGTCATCCCGCAGGTAGAACAGGACGTGGGACGTATCGAAACTCTCCTGCGACAGGGCACCGTAGACGATTTCCATCTCCGTCACGCTGCACCCGGCCGTACCGGCCAGCAGCGCCTGCTCCTCGTCCGAGAGTTTGGCGGTAAACTCCTGCCAGCGTTCCATGGGCGGGATCCAGCCGTAGCGCTTCCCGATCAGTCCGATGAAGAAAGGCCGGGCACTGTCGATACAGGAGGTACAAACGGAAAGCACCTTGCGCTCACTCTCCTCCTCGGACATGTCCGAGGTGTTCACGCCCAGGCGGAGATCGATGGCCTGAAGCTCGACCCGCCGGTCCCGGAAGCGACGGTTCAGGGCCGGGATGATGCGGAACTTGATGATGTCCCGCTCGAAGTCCATGTCCTTGAACGTGGACGAAATGAAAATGTTGTATCGGCGCCAGCCAGAGGGACTTGATGTACTCATCGTTTACAGAATTTTAGCCAAGATAATGGAGATATTGTCGACACCGCCCGCATCGCAAGCCATCCGGAGAAGATCCTCCGCACCGGCTCCGTCCGCAAGCGCCGTTTCGATCGTCTCGTCCGGAACCATGTCGCAGAGTCCGTCGGAGCAGACCAGCAGCACGTCTCCTTCGAGCAGTTTCCCGTCCAGGGAGTTTACGGCCAGGTGGCCTTCAGTGCCACCGCCTAAGCAATTCAGCAGCAGTTTGCTCGCCGTCGGATCACCGGTGTAGCCGCGCTCCGTTTCGTCGGTCGTCAGCTGGCGGAGCATGCCGCCCCGGAAGCGGTAGGTCCGGCTGTCGCCCGCGTTCAGCAGCCAGGTTCGGCCGTAGTGCCAGACCACGCCCGTGAGCGTGCAGCCCATCGGAAGCGCCTGGCCCTGATCGGCGGCGGTACGGTTGAGCTTCACGGCGATGTAGTGCGCCGCTTCGCGTGCATCGTCTTCGAAACTGTCCGGCTGGATCTGGTGCAGCGACAGTTGCTCTTCCATCTCCTCCAGGGCGAAGCGGCTGGCCACTTCCCCGTGCTCATGGCCACCCATACCGTCGGCGACCAGTAGGTAGAAGAAGCCTTCGGGAGAGATGTCGACCACCAGGTTGGTGGCGTCGTCGCGCAGGATCACGCCGCCCACGGAAAGCGCATCCTCGTTGTTGTCGCGCACAAGACCTTTGTGGCAAATTGCCTGAATTGACAGTTTCATAAGCCTACAATTGATAGATCAGCAGGGAGCGTTCCAGTCCGCCATATTTGTTCATGCCGGACTTTAGCACAGTAAAACCTTTTTTCAGGAAATTATCCAGACTGAAACTGTTGGTTGGAGAAACAGTAGCCAGGATAGCCTTTGCGCCTGCTTCCCGGGCTTTCATAATAGCCAAGTCGATGAACTGCCGCTGGATTCCGTTTCCCCGCCAGGCAGGATCACTCACCACCACATCGAAGGTGTAGGATTGCTGCCAGAGAAGGTCCGCGTCGGGTCCTAGATTTCTGGAAGAATCCCGACAGCTCACGAACACGGCAAACCCGGCCAACTGTCCGTTCAGTGCCACTGCGCCTAGTACAGTATCCAGGAAAAGACTTTCAATCAATTCCTGACGCGATAGCGGATAGAATTGGTTCGGATCTGCCATTTGATCGCAGGCGCGCTGCTGTACCGACAGGATTTCGGGGATATCTTTAAATCCCATCCGACTGATCTTCAGCTGATTACCGAACTCCGCCATCGGCTCATTGCCACGCCCTTCGGCGCTTCGTAAATAAAGCCGCTTCTCCAGGAATTCCGTGGAAAAAGTATAATCCTCACCAGGAATATGGCTCCCGTTTTTCCTACGGAACTTCAGCCAGGCCTCGTACAAACAGAAAATTTCATTATAAGAGGAGGAAGTAGGCAGCAGGTGTCGCTCCTGGATATACGGGTTATTGGTAAAAATAAAGAAACGGTAACCGAACAGGTCATCCAAATCTTCAAGCCTGGCAATCTTGTGACGATAAAGCAGATACAGGTTTTCGAAGAATGTGCAGTAGCAGGCGATGTCCGTTTCCTCAACGTCTTTCCATACAGACATGTCGACTTGTGCACCCTGCGACCGCTCAAGCGCCTCATAAACCTTCATTAGGTGATCATTGTCATGGAAGTAGTTGTTTTGGTCTATGAGCATGTCACAGCAGGTCACTTCCTGCGAGTTCTTCAACTCAATGGCAATGAAGATGGTACCAACCAGGGTGGCCGCCAGCGAGAATATTCCAACCGCCGCCTCTTCCCCTAGATGGAAAGCATGGACAAGAATGAAACAGATGAGAACAAGCATCATACTGACCAGTATGATCAGACTCCTTTTCAGTATCGTTCTATTTACCTTCATAAGCACTTATTCTACGGTAAAATCAAGGGTTGCAATGCGGACGCGGTCTCCTTTCCTTAGGGGAACTCCCCTGCCGGGCTCCAGACGCTGACCGTTCACGAAAGTGCCGTTGGTAGAGCCGATGTCGACAAGGATCCAGCCATCCGAGCCGCGGCTGATTTCCCCATGGCTACCGGACACATACTGGCAGCTGGCCAGTTCAGGCCACATGCCGCCCCGGCGGCCGAAGCCTCCGGGCTGGAGCGGAAGAGACCAGCCGTTCCCGACCAGACGGGTCGGTCCGGCAGAAGCCTGGACCGCCGTCGCCTGGACCTTAGGCCCGGCGGGAGTCTCCGGAGCCGGATTGTGCTGGATGGTGGACTGAGCCGTCGCGGGCTTCTGCGCCGCCGCACCCCCGACCAGATACACCCGTCCGGGAATCAGGTCGCTGCCGCAGAGGGGGCATTCCGTGCCGCGCTTGGGCCGCTTGCATGTCGGGCACCATTTCAATTCTTTCCCGCACTGATCGCAAAAGGCGCTGTCGTCGGGAATCATGTTTCTGCATTCTGGGCACTGGATCATAACACGTCCTCCATCATTATGGTTTTACGTTCTTCCGGGGTATGCGTCTGGCCATCTTCGGCCAGACGAGCCGCCAGGTTGCTCTTGACTTCATCGAAAAGATTGCGGGCTTCGCGGCCGTTGCCGAAAGTCCTTCCGCGGTCCTTGTACATCATCGTGAATTTGGCCTGCACGGCGGTTTCCGCCATCGGATCGAGGGTGTA
The DNA here is from genome assembly GCA_946185205.1 of uncultured Bacteroidales bacterium. Classification (GTDB taxonomy): domain Bacteria; phylum Bacteroidota; class Bacteroidia; order Bacteroidales; family UBA932; genus Cryptobacteroides. The sequence goes on from CAMHIP010000045.1 coordinate 8,179, forward strand.
TCCGCCCTTGCGGGCATAGATCATGAAAATCTGGAAGAGCTCTTCCGGATCGTAATCTTCGAAGGTGATCCAGTTCCGCTGAGGGAAGCGCGACGGAATACCGCTGTTGCCGTTGATGAAGGCCTGCATCTCGTGAGAATAGCCCGCGGCGATGCAGACGAACTTGCCCCGGTCGTTCTCCAAGCGGGTCAGGAGCGTCTCCAGCGCCGCCTGCCCGAACTGGTCGGTCATCAGTTGGTAGGCCTCGTCGATGAACAGAATGCCGCCCATGGCCGAGTCGATCACATGCGAAGTGATTGCCTCCGTGTCGCCGACGAATCGGCCGACCAGGTCGGCCTTCCCCACTTCCTTGACATAAGGGCTCGGCAGGGCGCCCATGGAATACAGGATCTTGCCCATCAGACGCGCCACGGTGGTTTTGCCGGTGCCGGGATTGCCTAGGAACAGATAATGTCCCAGCGGGATCTCCGGACGGCGGTTCTCCAGCCGGGCGCTCTCGATCTCGTTGTTGATGGTGTGCGCCAGCTTGGTGAGCGAGGACTTCACGCCCTCCAGGCCGATAAGTTTGTTGAGTTCCTCCAGGCACTCGTCCACGGAGATCTTCTTGGGCTCCTCGTAAGGGACATCCTCCAGGAACACCGAATGGATGTTCTCCGGCGTCCACTGGTCCTGCGGGAGCGCCTTGATACGGTTGTAGATATTCGTTTTGGTCTCCGCCAGCTTGTTCATGGCCTCCCGGGCATTGCCGAATTTCGCGTCCTTCATGGCCACCATGTTCTGGAACATGCGGAGCACGCGTGCGCGCACTTCATCGTTGGCAAGCGTAAAGTTGTAACTCTTGCCCTTGGCGGCGCGCTCGAAGATTTCCAGCAGTTCGTCGGCCGAGTAGTCGTCAATGTGGATGAAATGCGAGAAACGGCTTCGCAGGCCGGAGTTGGAATTCATGAAGTCTTCCATCTCCTTGGGGTAACCGGCGCAAACCACAACAAACTTGCCAGCCTCGTTCTCCATGCGGGTCAGCAAGGCCTGGATGGCTTCATTGCCCTCCCTGCTGACACTCTGGCCGGCAGCATCCTTCGGATCAATGTCGTAGGCTTCATCCAGGAAGAGCACGCCGCCCATGGCTTCCGTGATGGCGTCGTTCATGTTCTGCGCACTCTGGTTCTGGTACTGGGAGAGGATGGACTTGGGGGTCTTTTCAGTGACCCGGTCGGTAGAGAGAATCCCCATCGCCTTAAAGATCTTGCCCAGCAGGCGAGCCACCGTGGTCTTGCCGGTGCCGGGATTGCCGGTCAGCACGAAATTGAACTTGGTGAGGCCCTCTGCGCTTTCGCCCAGCTCAATGAGTCGTTTCTGGACGGCCATTTCGTTGGCGATGCGGCGGATCGCGTCCTTGACGGACTTCATACCCACCAGGCCGTCCAGCTCCTTCATGATGTCCTCAACGGAGATCTCGCCGGTCATTTCCTCGCCCACGATATCGGAATAGCTGAGAATATTGTCTCCGCAGCCGCGGGCATTGTGGCGTCCTACGGCCTCAGAGAACAGGTTTCGCACCGCGCGGGCGTTACCGAAGGTGTCAATGCGTCTGGCATACATGCGGTCGAAGACCTTGGGGAGCATCTCTTCCGCCGTAGCGTCCAAGGTATATTCCACTTTCTCATCGTTTCGGAGGAGCTGCATACGGAAGACCTGCTCCAGCTCGCGAGCGTTGTAGTCCGGGAATTCGATGGTCACGTTGCAGCGGGACGGGATGCCGGGATTCTTGCGCACGAACTCGTTCATCTCCTTGGTATAACCCGCCATGATGCAAACGAATTCGCCACGCCGGTTCTCCAGCAGGGTAAGCAGCGTATTGATGGCGTCCACGCCGAAACTGCCGCTGTCGCCGGCCGAGGTACCCTGGGTGAGTGCATAGGCCTCATCGATGAAAAGCACGCCGCCGATGGCCTTGTTGACATAACGCTTCACGTTCGCCTCCGTGTCCCCGACCACCTGCCCGATGAAATCCTTGGCGGACACTTCCACGAACTGTCCCGTGGGCAGGGCGCCGATCGTGCCGAGCACTTCGCCGAACTTGCGGGCGAAAGTGGTCTTGCCGGTCCCCGGATTGCCGGTGAAGAGATAGTGGTCCGTGAGCAGGCTATTGGCCTTCACACCATTTTTCTTGCGGGTCTTCACATTCCGGACAATTTCGAGAATCTTATCCTTGACGCTTTGCAGGCCGATGTAGTTGTTCAGTTCAGCCAGGATTTCCTCTTCTGACTTGGGCGTAAAACGCTCACCGGCAGGGACATCTTCTTCCGTCACGGTATTCCTGCCGCGCAGGGCCGCCTTGACGGAGAGGTTCTCCGCGACCTTCTCGGCCAGGTGGCCGTTGAGATGACTCAGATCCGGCTGACGCATAAACCACTGGAAATGGCTCGCAAGGATGTCAGGAAGCCCCTCCGAGGCGTCCAATTTATATGTTTCCTTAAGGATAGACAAAGTGAGCTCCGTCAGCTCCGGCGTGCAGAAGGCCGTCAGGTTGAACTCCAGCTCGAAAAGGCGTGCAACATCCTTGTTATTCTCCAGGAATTTGCTCATCTCGTTCAGCAGGCCGCACAGGACCACTATGGGAGCGCCTTCCGTTCCACGCATGCGCGTGAAGAGCTTGTCCAACTGATTTACATTCGAAGCCCTGTCCGTAGGCAGGAGCTTCTGTGCGTTGGTAATCAGCAGGATACCATCCTTGAGCGCCGCGACATTCTTGTCAAACTCCTTGCAGAAATCGCCCCAGTCAGCGGCGTCAACCTTCTTCGGCGGCACCTTCACGATTCCGGCATCCATCATCTTGCGGGTGATGATGTCCGCGACGAAAGTCTTGCCGGTTCCACTGTCTCCCAGGACGAGGCAGTCCAAGCCGATCTTCGTGCCATTGCTGGCAAAGCGCTGGGCCACGATGAGTTTCCGGTCGAGTTCCTCCAGCAAAGGGACGATGTTGTCCTTGCCGATCAGGCCCTTCTGGGAGGACGCTTTTACCTCCAACCGCTCGCCGCAGAAGCGACAGTATTTCGCTTCCGGACGGTTATCTTTCCCGCATTGTTTACAGACCATGACTATTCCTTGTTTTGTTGTTCAGCCTCCCGGGCAGCCTCGGCGGCCAGCCGGTTGATGGTTTGGATCGTTTCTTTGTCGGCATTCCCCGTCACCGCCAGCCCATTCGCCTTCTGGAAGGCGGAGAGCGCATTCTGCGTGCCGGGGCCGTAGATGCCGTCCGCGGTGCCCCGCAGGTATCCGGCCTCCTTGAGATAGCGCTGCAGGGCCAGGACCTCTTCTCCCCGGGCGCCCGGCTCCAGGCTCTCGAATTGCAGCAGGTCCGGCTGAGCAGGCGCCTGCCGAGCCGGCATGATCTTCTCGATGAACGGCGCGGAGAAACGCTCAAAGCGCTCGCTCTTGGGGATTAGCAGACTGAAAGCAACCAGCGCCCAAGTGACGCCGATGAAAATCAGCATGTGGATGCGACGCGTCTTCAGATCGCTCTTCCAGGCGCCCATCTTGAATTCATCGAACGTACCGTTGAGGGAGGAGTCGAATCTGGTCTCGTCACTGAAGGCGTAATAAAGCGGCTCCAGGAGCCGTTCTTCGAATCCCGGCTTGTTGAAGCGCCGGGCATCCCGGGCAAACTGGCTGTGGAAGAAAACGGTCTTGATGCTGAAGAAGACCAGGGCACCCAGCACGATCAAAGCGTAGAGATACAGGATATAAGCACCCAGGAACTTGACCAGCAGGAAAACGAGGACCGCACCGATGGCTCCGCCGATTAATGGAATCAGGCATCCTTCGCTGTCAGAAGCGAAGAACAGGATGGCGGCCACAATCAGGCCGACCGGCCAGAAGAAGCGTTCCAGCCGCATGCCGGAGGTGTCCAGGACCGGGTTGTCAATGATGGAGAAGATCAACATGCCCAGCAGGACGATGGCGGGCAGAATCGCAAAGACGATGGTCAGCACATGCTGCAACACACTCCGGACGCTGAGGCCGCGAATGCGGGCCTTGCCGGAGGAAAGGATGTCATCCGCTTCGCCCTGCGCCTCATAGAAGCGTTCGACGGGTGTTGCCTTGTCATCGATTTCTTCGATATCATCCAAGTAATCCAGAAGCAGATCTTCGTATGCGTACGGCTCCGAGAGGTCAGCATTGGGATCTTCCTGGTGCTGCACGGCGAGCCAGCCGGCCAGACCCCGATGGTAGAATTCATGGGCCAGCTCCTTCTTTTTGTGGGAAAAGAGCTCATCCCGCGTCGTTACCTTCTCGGCGACATCCACCAATTCGTATTCCGGCGTGACGCCGAAACCCTTGATCACCTTCATCCAGCTGGCCTGAGCTTGGAAGTCCGCGTCTTTCGGCCCGGCTTTCCGGCGATTATCGTCGCTGTTCCAATCGGTGCAGTACATGACCCAGGAGCGTTGCTGCTGGAAGCGCTGGCCCTTGGTGGCCATAAAATCCGTCAGGTAGTGGTACTCATCCGGCATAAAGAAACAGGCCGCAGTGTTCGCCACGACCGCTGTGGGAATCATACGGTTCATCGGAGCGTGTTCCGGGCGATTCCACACCTCGTCGATCCTGGATGGATCGCCTTCGCAGTGGGACCAGAAAATGGTGTACACCTTGTTCAGGAAACGCCCGATTCCTTCCTGAGTCATCGCGTAGTCGGGCTCGTCGGGGTCGTTTCGCAGGTTGATATCCGAGAGCGGATCTATCGTCTGCACACGCAGCATATAGCAGGATGTCTGCCCGTTCTCGGCCGGCAAAGACGCAGCCAGCGTCTTGTTGCGGGCACGAACCCACTCCACGAAAACATCGGAAGACAACATACTGGCCGTAACTGAATCCGGAATGGCCCGATGACAGAAATTGCTGATATCCTTAATCGTAACGGCAGAAAGCTCCTCTTCTTCCCCCGTTTCGCGGTTGATGCCGACCAGCCGGAGCGGCCAGGTCGGATCCAACAGATAGACGGCGGCATGCAGGCCCATCTGCTGATCCTGGGGATAACGTGTTTCCACAATCTCCTGGATCTCGAGGGCCAGTTCCGGATAGGGTTTGAGCCACTTCTCGACCTGTCCGCGATAGAGGTACTTGACGGCCAGGTCCTGATCCTCGACCATACATTGAGCCAGTTCCTCCGGCGTATTGGCCATCAGATGCCGGGAGGCATTGAAGGTAATGCCGAGGTCCTCGATGATCTCATCTTCTTCCACCGGGACGTCCTCGCCCTTAACGGTTCGCAGGATCTCATCGTAGTCCCAGCGCTTGACGGGGTTCTTGATGAGCAGGCCCCGGCAGATCCTGGCGAGCGGATCCGGCATGTCCGCCGGGACGGCAATCCGCCCTTTCACCTTGTCAATCGCCATGGCCGGCTCGCTTGCCTCGAACACTTCCTCACCCATCCACAGGGACAGGATGGTCATGCCCAGTGAGAAGAAATCTGCCTTGGAGGTCAACTCCGTATAGTTCCCATCCGGGAGCGTGACGGTCGTCGTATAGACTTCCGGGGCCGCATAGATGGGGGTTCGGAACTGCTTGGTCACACAACTGCCGTCCACATCGATCTTATCGGCGATGCCGAAATCACAAAGGACGCAGTCCCAAATCCGGCTGTCCTTGATAAGGATATTGGCCGGTTTCACATCCTTGTGGAGGACGCCGGCCTGATGGATCATGGACAGGGACATGGCGGTCTTGGCCGCAATGATCAGGATGGCTTCGGCATTTCCCTTCAACCCCGCTGACGCGGCATTACCGCCAGGGATGTATTCCAGAAGTTCAAAATCATCGCCGTAATCCACGATATCCGAGATGTAGCCCTGCCCGTTCAGCTTCTGCATGGTGGGCAGGACCTTGACATTGGTATGGAACCCGGGGTGACACAACTTGAGCGCATATTTCCGCTTGTGAGCGGAAACGATATAAATGTCGCCTTCCGACCCGCTGCCCATCAGTTTCTCAACGGTATAGCTGTTGCCGCCGATCTTTACTGTTTCTCCCGGAGCATAAGTGCCGCCACCGGAGGGCGCGGCCATGCCGGGCATATGCGGCGCCGCAGCCGTTTTCTGCGGAGCGGCCGCAGTCTTTTGGGGAAACACCGCTGTTTTTTGGGAAAAGACAGCGGTCTTTTGAGGAGCGGCCGCATTTTTCTGAGGGGCTACAGCCGTTTTCTGAGGCGTCAAGTTGTTGTCCTTTTCTGCCATGTTTTATACTTTTTTGTACGTGGTAACTACTTTCTGGGTCGTGCCGTATTGCCAAGTACCGCCCAGCCACGGCCGGTAGCACTGAGAGGGATGCTCATGGAAACAATGGCACCAGTTGCAAATCCAGCCCACCAGGCCCGTCACCTCCATCAATTCCGTCACGGCCACCTTGCGGGCCGTGTAGTAATTGCGCTGCTCCTGCGGCGTGGAGCCGGCAGGAGGAAGCATGCTCTCCAGCACTTGATTCGCTTCTTCGACCGCCCGCTGGTACTCTTCCATCACGGTCTCCCGGCTGCGTCCCATGCTTCGCCGGGTCGCCTTGGGCTGTTCGGTGAACGAGAAGCCCATGTGGGACATCAATTCACGCAGTCGCAACTCCCCTTCCGTGGGTTCAGCGGGCTCATCCGCTCCCTCATTTCCCGGCAGGTCGCCCGCCAGTTCCGCTTCCAGTTCGGCGATGCGCGTCAACAGCCGCGCCGACTCCTTCACCATCGGATCCTGCCGGGCCTTCTCCACAGCATGCCGGGCCGCGCGGGAGAGCGGCTGTCCGCACTGTCGGCAGAAGCACCTGAAATTGAGGATGTTGCAAGTAGGACAAAGCACACCGTCTGCCGGCATGCCGCATTCGGGACAGTCCACATCGTCGGGGAGCATCGGCGCTCCGCAGAAGGTGCAGTAATCCACCATCTTCCACCCGCACACGGGGCAGATTTCATAATCCGGACCTACGTCGGCACCGCAATGCGGGCACCTTCCGGTGGATTCGTTTTCCCGGGTCTCGGTCTCGACCGCCGTTTGCGTCGCGACACGTTCGCGAATTCTGGTTTTCTCTCCCATATCAGTCAAACATCACCCGCGGATTCATCATGTGCGGGGATTTCCAATCGATTCCATACCGGAGCAGGATGTCGTGCCGGGCCGCCCAATAGCCAAAGCAGAAGCCCATCCCGCGGGGGACGCCTTTCAGGCGACGGTCGCACGCTTCTTCCACCTCAGGGTAGATCTCCTCCCATTTCTGCGTCCGTTCCACGGGATCGAATTTCAGGTGACGGCCGTATTTGCTGCAGAATTCCTCTGTCGTCACCCGGTCGACATCAATGTAATCCTCGAGCCGCGCGATGTGTGCCTGGACATCCTTCACGGTCAGGCTCCCGCTCTCCTCATCGGATTCTTCCAGCCATGCCAGTTCTCGGCGCAACATCTTCAGCACCAGGCGTGGAACGTCATATTCCGGGAGCAGGTCCACGGCGGCCTGGCAAGCCAAGGCCTTTCCAAGCGGACCTTCCTCCGGATCGTCCAGCGTTTCCAGACTGGAAAGGACCTTTTCCGCCAGGGGCAGGTTCTTGTGGATCTTCTGATCTTCGCCGTTGCGGCGCATCTCGTCCACAGCGGCTATGATGGCAGCAA
>CAMHIP010000046.1 GCA_946185205.1 uncultured Bacteroidales bacterium
GATTCATAATCCGGAGGTCGTGGGATCGTGACCCACTCCCGCTACTCCAAGACATTCGAAACACTCCATATACCCTCCGGCGCTTTGCACAGCGGCGGTTTTTTCGTTTATAGGGGCCGCCGTGCGACCGGAAACAAAGAGAGTTCCCCGGGCGGGGGTTTGCCTACTTCTGCTTGCGGGCGGCGCGGCGGGCGGCTCGGGCGGCCTGTTTCTCCGCACGGGCCTGTTCGGCGGCCAGTTTTTCGGCCTCGACGGCCGCCTTGGTCCGGAACAGGATCACGCCGTTCTGCCCCTGCACGCCGTAGATGCTCGCCGTGCCGTCCTTGAGGACCTCGACCGAATAGATGTCCTCCGGCCGGAGGTAGGTCACGTTGTCCGTGATGATGCCGTCCACGACGAAGAGCGGCTGGGTGTAACTGGAATTGGTGGCGATGCCGCGGATGATGATGCTGGGCATCTCGCCGTTGCCGCCGCCGGGGCTCACGGTCACGCCGGGCTCTCCGCGCAGCAGGTCGAACACGGTTTCGTATTGGGTCTTGTCTTTCTGGTCCCGGACTTTCTCCTGGGCACCCAGGACGGCGCACACAAGCAGCAACGCCGCCGTCAAAACTGCAGCCTTTTTCATAACGGTGCAAAGATAGCTTTTTTTCGTATCTTTACGTTTTGAATTTTCGCCAAAACATTCAAAACCAAGATATGAAACGGTTAGTTATCCTGTTGCTGGCGGTCCTCGCCGCCGGCCCCGCCGCCCGGAGCGCCTCCCCGAAGCAGCCGCTCCGCGCACCGCGGCCGAAGCCCAACTACGACCTGGCTTCGCAGTTCTCCCAGAAGCGCATCTCCCAGATGGTGTTCTCTACCGCATTGACACCCAACTGGTTCCGCGATTCGGACAAGTTTTGGTATGAATGGAAGACCCCTGCCGGGACGCAGTACTGGATCGTGGATCCAGAGACGGGACGCAAGACGCAGGCCTTCGACATGGAGCGGCTCGCCATGCAGATCACCGAGACCACCCGCGACCCCTTCGACGCGCAGCACCTGCCGATCGAGAACCTCAAGCTCAAGGACGACAAGTATTTCCGCTTCGACATCCGCGGCACGCAGGAAGTGCCCGACACCCTGGCGGAAAAGCGCGCCGCCCGGGAGAAGAAGGACGGCGGCAAGGCCCCCAAGGGCCCCCAGACTCCCAAGATGACCAAGAAGGTCTGGCATTTCCAGTATGAGATCGCCACCGGGGAGTTGAGCGAGTACAAGCCCGAGAAACGCGAATACCCCATGTGGGCCAGCGTCTCCCCCGACGGGCAGACAGGCGTCTATGTCAAGAATTCCAACCTCTACTGGATGGACAAGGAGAACCTCCGGAAGGCCGCCGAGGACGACAAGGACTCCACCCTCGTGGAGCACCGCCTGACCGATGACGGCATCCGCCAGTGGGGCTTCGGCGTGGACAATTACACCGGCGACACCGAGACCGACACGACCCGCCGCACGATGGCGCGCGGCATCGTCTGGTCGCCGGACAGCAAGCATTTCGCGGCCGTCAAGACGGACATGCGGGGGATCAAGGACCTCTGGGTGATCAACGCGCTGAGCCAGCCGCGCCCGACCCTGGAGACCTACAAATACCAGATGCCGGGCGAGCCGGGCCCCGTGGAGGAGCTGTACGTGTTCTCGATGCCCGACGGCTCGCGCAAGCGCTACCGGGTGCAGGCCTTCAAGGACCAGACCTTCGACGTGGCCACGCGTCCGCGCAAATTCCGTGAGACCTACGACAAATACCGCTCCCGCGTGTGGCTGGGCGACAACGACGGCTTCTGGCTGACCCGCGGTTCCCGCGACCTGCACCGCATGGACGTGTGCCGCGTCGATCTGTCCGGCGACTCCACCCGGACCGTCCTCTCCGAGCGGATGAACACCTATATCGAAGACCGCCAGCTGCACCTGATCGGCGGCGGGCGCCAGATCCTCCAGTGGTCCGAGCGCAACGGATGGGCCAACCTCTACCTCTACAACGCCGACGGCACCCTGGTGCGCAACCTCACGGAAGGGGCCTACCACGTCGAGGACGTGCTGGGCGTCAATGAGAAGGAGGGTTACGTGCTCTTCTCCGCCTGCGGCGTCAACAAAGACGAGAACCCCTACCAGATGCACACCTACCGCGTGTCCCTGTCCGGCGGTCCCATCAAGCAGCTCGACATGGACGACATGAACATCGACGCGGCCGCGAGCGACGACGCCCGCTGGGCGGTGGGCAACTGCTCGCGCGTCGATTACGCGCCGGAGGCCTGGCTGATCGGGCGGGACGGCAAGCGCACGCTGCTGGAGAAGGCCGACCTGAGCCTGCTCTTCGCCGCGGGCTACAAGATGCCCGAGCGCTTCAAGGTCAAGGCCGCCGACGGGGTCACGGACCTCTACGGCGCCATGTACAAGCCCTTCGACTTCGACTCCACGAAGGTCTATCCCATCATCGACTACGTCTATCCCGGACCGCAGGTGGAAGCCAACAACATCGCCTGGAGCCGGGGCATGGTGCGTACCGACCGGCTGGCCCAGATCGGGTTCATCGTCATCACGGTGGGCAACCGCGGCGGCCATCCCAACCGCTCCAAGTGGTACCACAACTATGGCTACGGGAACCTCCGCGACTACGGCTTGGAGGACCAGAAATACGCCATCCAGCAGCTGGCCGGGAAGTATGACTTCATCGACGGCAGCCGCGTGGGCATCCACGGCCACTCCGGCGGCGGCTTCATGTCCACGGCGGCCATCCTCAAGTATCCCGACTTCTTCAAGGCCGCCGTCTCCTGCGCCGGCAACCACGACAACAGCATCTACAACCGCTGGTGGAGCGAGACGCACCACGGCGTGACGGAGAAGGTGGCGCAGAGCGACACGACCTTCGTCTATCACATCGAGACCAACCCGCAGATCGCCGCCAACCTCAAGGGACACCTGATGCTGGTCCACGGCGACATCGACAACAACGTCAACCCCGCCAATACGATCCGTGTGGTCAACGCCCTGATCCGGGCCAACAAACGCTTCGACCTGCTGATCCTGCCCGGACAGCGCCACGGCTTCGGCGACATGAACGAGTACTTCTTCTACCGCCTGGCCGACTACTTCTCGGAGTGGCTGCTGGGCGACAGCGAACGGGACGAGGTGGACGTCAAGGAACTGAACAACGACTGACGGCCAGGACCGGGCGTCAGGAGAAGAGGGCCTTGATGAGGACGTAGAGGGCGGGGACCAGCAGGGCGGGGATGTAGTTGAGGGTTTTGCAGTCTTTGAGCTTGAGCAGGGACAGGCCGGAGGAGATGATGAGCAGGCCGCCCACGATGGCCATCTCGTTCACCATCCCGCCTTGCAGCAGCGGGCTGGAGGCGGCGAATTTGCCCAGCAGGTAAAACATTCCCTGCCAGCAGAAGAGGATGGGGGCCGCGATGATGATGCCGATGCCGTAGGTGGTCGCGAAGACCATCGAGGTCACGAGGTCGAGCGTGGCGTTGGTGTAGAGGAAGGTGTTGTCGCCCGTCGTCGCGCTGAGGATGGGGCCCACGATGGAGAAGGTCCCGACGCAGAAGAGCAGCGTGGCGGTAATCAGGCCGTTGGCGAGGCCTTCGCCGCCCCGCTTCGCGATCAGGCGCTTGGTGCGGCCGTCGAGGTCGAGCGCCGTGCCGGCGATGCCGCCGAGGGCGATGCTGAGGATGAAGAGCACGGGGAACTCGCTCTTGGGCATGTTCTGCACGAAGGTATTGGCGCCGAGCGCCAGCGAGGCAAGCCCCATGGCATTGTAGAGGGCGGTCTGGTATTTCTCCCCAAGTCCCTTCTTGAGGAGGCTCCCCACCACGGAGCCGACGATAATACACCCGGTGTTGACAATCGTTCCTAACATAACAGTTGCAAATATACCAAGTTTTTTCTATCTTGGTCCTCCGGTTAGTAGGAATCCAACAACAATCCATCCATATGGCAGTCAAATTTTATCAGCCTGAGAATCAGGTCCCCCTGGAGATGCACAAGGTGCGCGTCGTCCAGAAACTTACTCTGCTCCCCGTCGAAGAACGCCTCAAGCGCATCCAGGAAGCCGGCAACAACACCTTCCTCCTCCAGAACAAGGACATCTACCTGGATATGATCACGGATTCCGGCGTGAACGGCATGTCCGACAACCAGGTGGCGGCCATGAGCATCGCCGACGACTCCTACGCAGGCAGCGAGACCTTCAACCGCGTCAAGGCGGCCATCCGCGAAGTGTTCGGCACGGAAAACGTCCTGCCCGCCCACCAGGGCCGCGCCGCGGAGAACATCCTCGCGGAGGCCTACGTGAAGCCGGGCATGTACACCCTGATGAATTTCCATTTCACCACGACCAAGGCCCACATCACCCGCCTGGGCGGCGAGGTGATCGAACTGGTGGACAAGAAAGGACTGATCCCGCAGACAGACGATCCGTTCAAGGGCAACTTCGACCTCAAGCTCCTGCGCAAGACCATCAAGGACCTGGGTCCGGAGAAAGTGGCCTTCGTGCGCGTGGAGGCGGGCACCAACCTGATCGGCGGCCAGCCGGTCTCGCTCGAAAACATGCTCGCCGTCACGGACATCTGCCACGAGTTCGGGGTCAAGAGCGTGCTCGACGCCTCCCTGCTGCAGGACAACGTCTATTTCATGAAGATCCGCGAACCGCGCTGCAAGTTCATGACCACCAAGGAGATCTACCACATCCTGGCGGACCGCTTCGACATCGTCTATTTCTCCGCCCGCAAGCTCGGCTTCTCCCGCGGCGGCATCATCACCGCGCATGACAAGAAGTTCACCGACGAAATGATGGAGTTCGTGCCGCTCTACGAGGGCTTCCTCACCTACGGCGGCATGGAGGTCCGCTCGATGGAGGCGATGGCGGTGGGCCTGTACGAGTCGCTCGACATGGAATACATCAGCCAGGGACCCGAATTCATCGCCTACCTGGTGAAGGAACTGGACGATTACGGCGTGCCGGTGATCAAGCCGGCCGGCGGCCTGGGCGCCCACCTCAACTGCTCGGAGATCGTGCCGGACATTCCCCACAACCAGTACCCCGCAGCGGCCGTGGGCGCGGCGCTCTACATTGCCGGCGGCATCCGCGGCATGGAGCGCGGCACCGTCAGCGAGCAGCGCGAGCCGGACGGCACGGAGCGCTACGCCGAGCTGGAACTCCAGCGCCTCGCCATGCCGCGCCGCGTCTTCACGCTCTCCCAGGTCAAGTACTGCGCCGACCGCGTCAAGTGGCTCTGGGACAACCGCCAGATCATCGGCGGCCTGGAATGGGTGTCCGAGCCCAAGGTCCTGCGCTTCTTCTTCGGCCGCATGAAAGAAATCGGCTACTGGCAGGAGGAGCTCGTCAAGAAGTTCCGCGAGGACTTCGGCGATTCGCTGTAGGCGGTTACTGATTATCAGCATATTACAAAACAACCTTCGGAGATTTCACCGAAGGTTGTTTTATAAGTAATTGATTATCAATATTGAGCCAGAGATCACTCCGCCAGCTCCGTGGCGAAGTAATTTCCTTTCCTCGCATACGGGATGCCGCTCTGCATCCACACCGGCTCCGGGGCTCCCTGGAGGTAGTGGTCGAAGAACTGCTGCAGGCGGATCGAAAGGTCCTTGCAGTTGCGCCGCTCCACCAGGTTGTGCGCCTCGTCGTTGTATTCCAGCAGCCAGGCGGGCTTGCCCAGGCGGCGCAGGCCCATGAAGAACTCGATGCCCTGGTACCAGGGCACGGCGCCGTCCGCGTCGTTGTGCATGATCAGCACCGGCGTGGTCACGTTCGGGGCGTGGAAAACCGGGGAATTCTCGATGTAGAGGTCCAGTCCGCCCGGCTCCCACAGGGTCTTGCCGATGCGGCTCTGGCCGTGCTCATACTGCCCGATGCGGCTGCTGCCGGACTCCCAGCGGATGCCGCCGTAGGCGCTGGTCATGTTGCCCACCGGAGCGCCGGCGCCCGCCGCCGCGAACATGTCCGTCCGCGTGATGAGGTAGGCGGTCTGGTAGCCGCCCCAGCTCTGGCCCTGGATGGCCATCTTTGACTTGTCGATGAAGGGGAACTGCGCGCACATGGCTTCCGCGCCCGCGCAGATGCAGTTCCAGGCGCTCTCGCCCGGGTGGCCGTCCTGATAGACGATGTCCGGGACGAAGACCACGTAGCCGCGGCTCACATAGAAGGGGATGTTGATGATTGAACGGCTCGGCGCCGGGGCGCGGTAGTCGTACAGCGTCTCCGAATTCTTCTCATAGAAATAGATCATCATCGGGTGCTTGCCCGACTTGTCCAGCCCGTCGGGCGTGAAGAGCAGGCCGTCCAGCGGCGTGCCGTCGTAGGCCTGCCAGTGCACCAACTGCACCTCGCCCCAGCGGTAGTCCGCCTGCTGGGGGTTGATGGCGGTCAGTTTCTGTTCGCCCTGCCAGTCGGCGCGGGCGGTGTAGAGGTCCATCGGATGGCGGAAGTCGCCCTTGAGATAGGCCAGCACGTCGGCATGCTCCGCCTTGGTGAGCTGGGTGAAGGATTTCTCCGCCAGGAAGCCCTGCGGCTCCCCGCCCCGGGCGATATCAACCGTGGCGTAGCCGTTGCGCTTGTCTTTCTCGTGGAACGAGAGCAGGCGGAGCATCCCCTTGACGGGATAGGTCGTGAGCTGCTGGTAGAGATAGGGATTCTCCTTGCCGTCCAGGTTGAGCGGGCGGTACTGCACGCCCTCGCGCCGTCCGGCCCCGCGGGTCAGGCAGTCCGCCTTCCGGCCGTCCGGGCTGAAGCGCCACACGTCGTAGCGGTCGCTGAGCAGCAGGGCTTCGTCTTCGCCCACCCAGGAAGGCGTATCCACCGGAGTGTAGCCCTCGAGCGGGTGGTCGTCCTCCTCGTCCCAGAAGGCCACGCCGGTCGGGCCCGTGAGGTTCACCAGGGCGTCCGTGGCGAGATTCCAGCTGTACCAGTTGCCGTCCTCGGGGTTGAACCAGGCGAGGTATTTGCCGTAGGGCGAAGGGATGGCGTAGCCCTTGGCGCCTTCGCGCAAGGTGCGGCGGGAGCCGTCGCGCAGGCTGACCAGGGCGATGTCGGCGCGGCTGTCGGAGGCCCACATGTTGTCGATGTCGTAGGCCTGCGTGTCGGTCGAAAGGGCATACTCCCCTTCGGCGCCGCTGAAGAAATGGATCCGGTCGGAAGGGTTCTGCGACAGGACCACCAGCTCCCCGGGACGGTCCAGGTTGACGACCGCCGTGCGGGTGCGGGTCCGGCCGCGGCCGGCCTTGTCCATCGGCGGCACGGTCTGTTTGTCCCAGACCCAGATGTCCAGGCGGGCGGCCTCGAAATCATAGACGGTCGTGTCCTTGGCGGGCACGTGCTCGGTCAGGCCCAGCACCACGCGGCTCGCCTTGTTGGAGAAGGAAGGACGGGCGGCAGAAGCCACGATCCAGCCCTCCGGGAGGGAGGCGGCGTCGGCGGGCAGCAGCTCGCAGGTGTTCCACTGCGTGACCGCCGGGGTGCGGCGCGTGGCCTTCTTCGTCACCCGCTCCTGCGTCAGGTAGAGGGCATAGGCGGGGGTCCCGTCGGTCTTCTCCACATCGTCCGTGGCGGCAAAGAGCAGCTTGTCGCCCGCGTCGCTGAAGGAAAGGGCGGCATAGGCCTCCCGGCCGGCGGACAGGGTGTCGATACTCCCCTTCGGCCAGTCATACAGGATCACGGCGCTGCGCGACAGCGAATCCTTCTCCTCCTTGGCCGTGATGACGGCCAGGCGCGCCCCGGAGCGGGAGACCTCGAAGTCGGAGACGTTCTTGAGCGTATCCACGGCGCCCGTGGCCGTGTCGATCACCAGCAGGCTCTTGGACTTGCGGTCCTTGACCTCCTGGGCGGCAAAGAGATACGGCGCGGCGTCGTAGCCCAGGGCCGTGCTGCCGGCGGCCCCGACCATCTCCCACGCGAGCGTGCGCAGGTCCATCTTGGCAAGACTGTCCTTGGGCTGCTCGTCCTTTTTCTTCTTGTCGATCTTCGCCTGGCGCGTCTCGGCGAACGGGGCCTTGACGGTGAACAGGGCCCAGGAAGCATCCTGCGCCCACTTCAAGGCGGTGCCACGCTCCACGGCGAGTTCCGCCCCGCTCTGCAGGTTCCGGACATACAGGGTGCCGTCGCCCTCCTGCGGGGTGACTTCGTAGCTGACGAACTTCCCGTCCGGGGTCAGCTTGACGGAACGGACGGACTGCCAGCCGTCATAGACGTCGTGGTCGAGGGGTTTCTTCTGGGCCCATGCGGTGCCGCAGCAGCACACAGCTGCGACAGACAGGAGAATGATTGCGCTTCTGCTCATAACTATGCGGTTTAGGGTACGAAAGATACGGAAAAATCAGCGATCCGCCATGGCGACGTAGTCCTTCTCGTCGGTGACGCAGCGGTAGGCGGGACGGATGATGCGGCGGCCTTCGAAGTTGAGTTCCTCGTTGCGGTGCGCGCACCAGCCCACGATCCTCGCCATGGCGAAGAGCGGGGTGTAGATCTCGCGCGGGATGCCGATCAGGTCATACACGAATCCGGAATAGAAATCGACATTGGCGCAGAGCGTCTTGCCCTTGCCCTTGACGGCGTAGATGGTCTCGATGGCCACCTTCTCGATGAGTTCCATGAACTCGAATTCCGACAGGCGGCCCTTCTCGGCGGCCAGCTCCCGGGCCATCTCCTTGAGCAGGACGGCGCGGGGGTCGGACTTGGTATAGACCGCGTGGCCGATGCCGTACACGAGGCCGGAGCCGTCGAAGGCCTCCCCGGCAAGCAGCCGGCGCACGCAGGCGGCGATCTCCGCCTCGTCGTTCCAGTCGCCGATCTCCTCCTTCATGAAGGCGATCATGTCGCAGACCTTGAGGTTGGCGCCGCCGTGCTTGGGTCCCTTGAGCGAGCCGATGCCCGCCGCGATGGACGAGAAGGTGTCCGTGCCCGTGGAGGAAGTCACCCGCACCGTGAAGGTGGAGTTGTTGCCGCCGCCGTGCTCGGAATGCAGGATCAGCAGCAGGTCCAGCGTGCGGGCGTCCAGCTCCGTGTAGTCGGAGCCCTTGAGCATATACAGGAAATTCTCCGCCAGCGACAGCCCGGGCTGGGCGTCGCGGATGTGCAGGGACCGGCCGCGGTGGTGGTGCCGGTACATGTTGAAGGCGTAGGCGATGGTCGTCGGGAATTTCGAGATCAGCTCGATGCTCTGGCGCATCAGGTTGTCGCGGGACACGTCGTCGGGGTTCTCGTCGAAGGTATAGAATTCCAGCACGCTGCGCGCGAGGATGTTCATGATGTCGTCCCCCTCCAGCTCGATGATGTGCAGGATGGTCTTCTGCTCCAGGGGCATGTTGTCGAAGATCAGGTCCTTGAAGGCCTGCAGTTCCTCCGCGTCCGGCAGGCGTCCGGAGAGCAGCAGGAAGCAGATTTCCTCATAGCCGAAACGCTTCTCGGCCATGATGGCGTGCACGAGGTCCCGGACTTCGTATCCCCGGAAATAGAGCCGTCCCTCGGCCGGGACGATACGCCCGTCCGCGGTGCGCTCGTAGCCCACCACGTTGCCGATGTTGGTCAGGCCCACCAGGACGCCGGTGCCGTCTTCGTTGCGCAGGCCGCGCTTGACGTCCAGCTTCTTGAACAGGGCGGCGTCGATCCGCGTGCTCCCCTTCATTTCGTCGGAGAGTTTGTAGATCAGGTATTCCTTTTTGGTCTTGGTGGTCATAGCAGCGAGAGGATATGGTCGGTGAATGCGCGTGTGCCGAGCGCCTTGCCGTCCGGCATCAGGCGCGCGAGGTCCGCGGTGGCGAAGCCGGCCGAGAAGGAGCGCTCCAGGGCGTCGGTGATGAGGGCCCCCGCCTCGTCCCAGCCCAGGTGCTCCAGCATCATCACGCCGGAGAGCAGGTTGGAACAGGGGTTGGCGATGTCTTTCCCGGCGATGTCGGGCGCCGTGCCGTGCGTGGCCTCGAACAGGGCGGCGCCGGTGTCGTAGTTGATGTTGGCGCCCGGGGCGATCCCGATGCCGCCGACCTGGGCCGCCAGCATGTCGGAGATGTAGTCGCCGTTGAGGTTGAGCGTCGCGACGACGGAATAGTCTTCGGGGCGCAGCAGGGCATTCTGCAGGAACGCATCGGCGATGCAGTCCTTGATGACGAGGCGGCCGGAGGCGATCTCCGCCCCGAATTCTTCCTGCGCGAGCTCATAGCCCCAGCGCTTGAAGCCGCCCTCGGTGTATTTCATGATGTTGCCCTTGTGCACGAGCGTGACGGAAGGGCGGCCGTGGTCGAGCGCATAGCGGCAGGCGGCGCGGACGAGCCGGCGCGTGCCCTCGCGCGAAACGGGCTTGACCCCGTAGGACGAACTCTCCGGGAAGCGGACCTTCCTCACGCCCATCTCCTCCCGGAGGAAGCGGCCGAACTTTTCGGCTTCCGGCGTGCCGGCCTCCCACTCGATGCCGGCGTAGATGTCTTCCGTATTCTCCCGGAAGATCACCATGTCCACCCGCTCCGGATGCTTCACGGGCGACTCCACGCCCCGGAACCAGCGCACGGGGCGCAGGCACACATAGAGGTCGAGTCCCTGGCGCAGGGCCACGTTGAGCGAACGGATGCCGCCGCCCACCGGGGTCGTGAGCGGGCCCTTGATGCCGATCTTGTGCGTCCGGAACGCCTCCACGGTCTCTTCGGGAAGCCAGGTCCCGAGGCAGTCGAAAGCGCGCTGGCCGGCCGCCAGCTCCTTCCATTCGAGCCGGCGTTCTCCGCCGTAGGCCTTGGCGACGGCGGCGTCCAGGATGCGGCGCATGGCCGTGGTGACCTCGGGTCCCACGCCGTCGCCGGGGATATAGGGGATGGTCTGGCAGATCATTTCGCAAGGGTATTGAGCGCAGAGCCCGCCCGGAACCAGGCGATCTGCTGCGGGGTGTAGCTGTGGCGGGCGGAAATCTTTTCTTCCGTGCCGTCCGCGTGATGCAGGACCACCGGGACGGGACGGCCGGGCGCGATGCCGGCGCAGAGGATGTCCAGACTGTCTCCGGCGCGGACCTTGGCGTAGTCGCCGGACGCGGAGAAGGTCAGGGCCAGCACGCCCTGTTTCTTGAGATTGGTCTCGTGGATGCGCGCGAAACTCTTGGCGAGCACGGCGCGCACGCCCAGGAAGCGCGGCTCCATCGCCGCATGCTCGCGGCTGGACCCTTCGCCGTAGTTGTCTTCGGCCACGATGACGCTGCCCGTCCCGGCGTCGCGCAGTTCCCGGGCGCGCGGCGCCACGGGGCCCGACTTGCCGGTGAAGGCGTCGGTGGCGCCGAGCAGGAGGTTGTCGGAGATGTTTTCCAGGTGGCCGCGGTACTTCAGCCAGGGGCCGGCCATCGAGATGTGGTCGGTGGTACACTTGCCCTTGACCTTGATCAGCAGCGGGAGGCCGGAGAGGTCGGCGCCGTCCCAGGGAGCAAAGGGCTTGAGGCGCTGCAGGCGCTCGCTGTCGGGGCGGATCTGCGGCTCAGGGCTGTCCGGCCGGGGCGGCACATAGCCCGATGTGTCGTTCACAAAGCCACGGAGCGGCAGGTCGCCTCCGCGCGGCGCCCGCAGCCAGACGCCGTCGATGGTGTCCGTCCGGGGATCGAAATCCAGTTCGCCGGCAAAGGCGAGCGCCACCGCCATCGACGGGGACGCGATGAACGCATGCGTGTTGGGGTTGCCGTCGGCCCGCTTCGCGAAATTGCGGTTGAAACTCGTGACGATGGTGTTGCGGCGGGCGGGATCGTCCGTCTGCCGCTCCCACTGGCCGATGCAGGGGCCGCAGGCATTGGCCATCACCGTGGCGCCTGCCTCCCGGAGCGTGTCCAGCAGGCCGTCCCGCTCGGCGGTGGCACGGATCTGCGCGCTGCCCGGGATGACGAGCAGCTTCGCCTTCGGCTTCAGGCCCGCATCCAGCGCTCCGCGCGCCACGGCGGCCGCCCGGGCCAGGTCCTGGTAGGAAGAATTGGTGCAGGAGCCGATCAGGCTCACTTCCACCCGGTGCGGGAAATGCTCCCGGGCCTGGCGGTCCTTCATCTGGCCGAGCGGCGTGGCCGCGTCCGGCGTGAAGGGGCCGTTGATATAGGGTTCCAGCTCGGAGAGGTTGATCTGCACGACTTCGTCGTAATACTTCTCCGGATGGGCCGTCACGGCATCGTCCGCGCGCAGGTCGCTGCTCACGGCGGCGGCCATCCGGGCGACTTCCGGCCGGCCGGTGGCCGTCAGGAATTCGGCGATATGCACCCCGAAGGGGAAGACCGAACTCGTCGCGCCCACTTCGGCGCCCATATTGCAGATCGTAGCCTTGCCGGTGCAGGAGAGGTTCTCCGTGCCGGGACCGAAATATTCTATGATGGCATTGGTGCCGCCCTTGACCGTAAGCAGGCCGGCGAGCTTGAGAATCACGTCTTTGGGCGAAGCCCAGCCCTTGAGCGAACCGGTCAGGCGCACGCCGATCAGGCGCGGCATCCGCAACTCCCAGGGCATCCCGGTCATCACATCGACCGCATCGGCGCCGCCCACGCCGATGGCCAGCATCCCCATGCCGCCCGCGTTGGGCGTGTGGGAATCCGTCCCGACCATCATCCCGCCCGGGAAGGCATAATTCTCCAGGACGATCTGATGGATGATGCCGGCACCGGGCTTCCAGAAGCCAATGCCATAGCGGGCCGCCGCAGCGGCCAGGAAGTCATAGACTTCGGCGTTGGCCCCGCAGGCCGCCGCCAGATCCGCCTCCGCACCCTGGCGGGCGCAGATGAGATGGTCGCAATGGACCGTCGTGGGCACGCTGACGGCTTCGCGGCCCGCGCTCATGAACTGCAGCAGGGCCATCTGGGCCGTCGCATCCTGCATCGCCACGCGGTCGGGACGGAATTCTCCGAAATCTTCCAGCCGCGTCAGCGGACGCAGCGCTGCCGGATCATAGACGTGTGCATACAGGATCTTCTCGGACAGGGTCAGCGGCCGCCCCAGCATCTGCCGGACGGCCGCCACCTTTGCTCCATAGCCCTTGTAGAAAGACTGGACGGTCTCCAAATCGAACATACGGATCTTCTAACCAAAAAACACTACTAACTAAACTGTTGTCAAACGGATGCTCCCGTCACCCGGGCGGCGGGCCGGGAATCACCGCACGACAAAGATAGTGAAAAATTTGATAAATAAAACAATTTTAGCAAACTTCTTGATTTTCAGCAGCAAGATTCTTGATTTCGTGCGATATCTTATCAATTTAATTATTAAATATCGGAAATTACCCCGCTTTTACTTACGATTTATAATTAATTTTTGCACCCAACCACCGAAGCGAAGACAAAAAGTGCCGTCGGTGTGGACACCGGCAGCACTTGACTGACCAAAGGGACGTTTAGATGCAGGTATAACCGCCGTCCACGGCGATGTTCTGGCCGTTGACATAAGTCGAGGCCGGGGAAGCCAGGAACAGCGCGCAGGTATCCAGCTCGCCCTCCTTGCCGTAACGGCCCATCGGGATGTTGTTCTTGGCGATGGCCTGGAAATAGTCGGAATCCAGGGTGGCGGTGGTCAGGTCGGTGTAGAAATAGCCCGGGCAGATGCTGTTGACCGTGATGCCGTATTTGCCCCACTCGGCGGCGAGGGCGCGGGTCAGGTTGACGACACCGCCCTTGGCGGCATGGTACGGGGCGGAACCCACGATCAGGTTGCCCACCAGGCCGTACATCGAAGCGATGTTGATGATGCGGCCGTAGCCGGCCTTGATCATCTCCTTGCCGAATTCGCGGGCGCAGTTGAACGTGCCGAACAGGTCGATGTCCAGCTCCTTCTTGAACTGCTCGTCGGTGATCTCTTCGGCCGGGCCGGTGGCGCCCGTGCCGGCATTGTTCATCAGGATATCGACGCGGCCGAAGCGCTCCATCGTGGCGGCCACGGCGGCCTTGACCTTCTCCGTGTCGGTGATGTCGCAGGCAAACGGCAGCACCTCCACGCCATACTCGGCGGTGATGGCTTTGGCATTCTCCTCGAGGAGGTTCATGCGGCGGGCGAGCAGCACCAGGTTGGCGCCCTGGCTGGCGAAGGCCTTGGCCATCTGCAGGCCCAGGCCGGTGGACGCGCCGGTCACGACGGCGACACGTCCCGTGAGATCGAAATAATTCTTCATGGAATCTTGGTAATTAGCTTAGTCCTGCAAGATACGAAGATTTCCGGATGTTTCAAATAGATTCGCCGGTCGGGGCCGGCGAATGACGAAAGGGGGACCTACTCGTGCGTGGCGAAGCGCTGCTCCGCGAGGGCTTCGTACTTCGTGCCCGGGCGGCCGTAATTGGCGTAGGGGTAGATGGAGATGCCGCCGCGTGGGGTGAAGAGGCCCGTGACCTCGATGTACTTGGGATCCATCAGCTTGATCAGGTCCTTCATGATGATGTTGACGACATCTTCGTGGAAGTCGCCGTGGCTGCGGAAACTGAAAAGATAGAGCTTGAGGCTCTTGCTCTCCACCATCCGCACGTCGGGGATGTAGCTGATGCGGATCTCCGCGAAGTCCGGCTGGCCCGTGATGGGACAGAGGGTCGTGAATTCCGGGCAGTTGAAGCGCACCCAGTAGTCGTTGCCGGGATGCTTGTTCTCGAAGGTCTCGAGCACGCCGGGGTCGTAGTCCTGGCTGTAGGGTGTATGGCGGCCCAGGGCCTTCAGTTCATCGGGGTTTCTGCTCATATTTAGATATCTTTGATTTTGAACGGGTTATAAGAGATTCCCTCGTCCAGTGCGTCGATTCCCTCCTCCTTCTTGACATGGCGCACATACCAGGAAGTGACGGGCAGTATGACGATCTCGTAGAGGACCTTGGCGCACACCTGCGTGACGGCCAGCTTGAGGGCCTCAGGCAGCGTAAGGATGCCTCCGAAGACAACGGGGAAGAAGATGGCGGAGTCGGCGATCTCGCCGCCCAGCGAGGAGAGGATGGCGCGCACGCCGAAATGGCGGCCGTGCGAAGCGACCTTCATCCGGCTCATGATCCAGGCGTTGACCGTGGAGCCCACGAAGAAGGCGATCAGCGAGGCGGCCGTGGTCTTGGGGACCATCGCGAAGAGGGAGTTGAAGCTGTCCGCCACGGGGCGGCTGCTCTCCTGCAGCGGTGCCGGCAGCCAGCAGACCAGCTGGGCCATCAGGGCCACGAAAGCGCTCAGCAGGAACGCGAGCCAGATGACAAAACGGGCCTTGCGGTAGCCATAGACCTCGGTGATGCAGTCATTGAGGATGTAGGACACCGGAAACAGCAGGACGGCGCCGGAGAGCTGCAGCGGCAGCCCGGCCACCTGCCAGAGGCGCGGAACGAAGAAATTGGACGTGATCAGGCAGACGATCAACGCCACGGACATCACCAGGAACCTGGTGGAGAAAACGGGTTTTGACATGTTTTTCTCTTGTTTTTAACGTGGTTTCAAGAACACAGGGTCCGCCGCCCTGTCAAGTCCGGGCGGCGGATCCCTTATGGATTAAACTTCGACGGCGGTGCTGAACTCCTGCAGGAATCGCATGTCGTTCTCGAAATAGTGGCGCAGGTCGTTGACCCGCCACTTGAGCATCGCGATGCGCTCCAGGCCCATACCGAAGGCGAAGCCGCTGTATTTCTTGGAGTCGATTCCGCTGGCTTCCAGCACGTTGGGATCCACCATGCCGCAGCCCAGGATCTCCAGCCAGCCGGTCCCCTTGCAGATGTTGCAACCCTTGCCGTGGCAGATGTTGCAGCTCACGTCCACCTCGGCGGACGGCTCCGTGAAGGGGAAGAACGACGG
>CAMHIP010000047.1 GCA_946185205.1 uncultured Bacteroidales bacterium
CCATCTGCTTCTCAGCGGCGAAGTCTGCGTATTTGCGCTCGCAGAAGTCGGCGCGCAGCATCGCGAACGGACCCGCACCGCGGCGGTACTCGATCTCGACGTCGACGGGCTTGCCGGCCTTGACCTCGAAGGTCTTGTACTCGGCCCCGCGGCGGCCGAAGCCGAATCCGCGCATGCCGCCCATGCCTGGCTTGGCGTTCTCGACCACGCGGCCGTTCACCTTGAGGATGTAGCCGTTGTCGGAGGAGACGGTATAGCTCATCGGACCGGAGAAATTGGGCGTGAAGCGGCCCTTGATGCGGACGGAGATCTTGTCCGTAGGCACGCCTTCGGCGAATCCGTAAGCACCGAAGGTGCTGAAATTAAGGGTGTTGTAGTAGCCGCTGGCAGCGGGCTTGCCCTTCATGTCGTTGTTGTCCCAGAACTCCACGAACATGCCCTTGCCGTCGTTGAACTCGGGCAGGTGGTAGATCGTGTTGTAGTCGTCGGCCAGTTCGCAGCCCTTGGAGTAGCGCACGTCGGCGCCGGGCAGGGCGGCACGGATGCCTTCGAGCAGGGAGTGCTTGTGGTTCTCGGTCGGGGTGCCGCCGTAGTTGCCGTTGAGCAGGGCCGCGTCGTCGGCGTTGGGGCCGACCACGAGCACGGTCTTGAGGCCCTTGGACAGGGGAAGGACCCCGTTGTTCTTCAACAGGACCATGGATTCGCGCGCGGCCTGGGTGGCCAGGGCGTCATGCTCCTCGCTGCTGATCACGTCTTCGCCGAGATCGGCCCAGGGCAGCATGTCGGCCGGGTCGAACATGCCCAGCTCGAAGCGGCCGCGCAGGGTCCTGCGCAGGTGGGCGTCGAGGTCGGCTTCGCTGATCATGCCCTTCTCCAGGGCCTCGGTGAGGGCCATCATCGTCTTGCCGCACTCGAGGTCGGTGCCGTGCAGGGCGGCGTCCACCGTGGCGTGGAGGGCGTCGGGCTGGGTCTCGTGCTGGCCGCGGGTGAAGTAGTTGTTGATGGCGTCGCAGTCGGTGAGGACAATGGCCTCATAGCCCCACTTGTTGCGGAGGATGTCGGTCAGGAGCCGGTCGTTGGAGCAGCAGGGCACGCCTTCGTAGCGGTTGTAGGCGCACATGACTTCGCGCACGTCGCCGTCCACGACGAGTTTCTTGAAGGCCGGGAGGTAGGTTTCCCAGAGGTCACGCTGCGAGACGCGGGCGTCGTAGGTGTGGCGCAGGGGCTCGGGACCGCTGTGCACGGCGTAGTGCTTGGCGCACGCGTGGGTCTTGTAGTAGTGCGGGTCATTGCCCTGCATGCCGAGCACGGTCTGCAGGCCCAGGATGCCGGTGAGGTAGGGATCCTCGCCGCAGGTCTCCTGGCCGCGTCCCCAGCGCGGGTCGCGGAAGATGTTGACGTTGGGGCACCAGAAGGTCAGCTCCGGGTTGCCGGGGTAGTAGGTGACGCCCATCGGGACATTGAAGATGTCGTGGTCGGAACGGTTCCAGTTGGCACGGGCCTCGTCGGACACCTGCGAGAAGACTTCGTACATCTGCTGCGGGTTGAACGCGGCGGCCATGCCGATCGGCTGGGGATAGACGGTGTAGCCGTCCTGGCGTACGCCGTGGCAGGCCTCGCTCCACCAGTTGTAGGAGGGGATGCCGAGCCGGTCCACGGAGATGGCCTTGTTCATCATCAGACCCACTTTCTCTTCGGGGGTGAGCAGGGAGATGAGGTTCTCCACGCGGTCCTCGATCTTGAGTTTGGGGTTCTGGAAGGGATACTCGTAGGTCTGCTTGGGACCGCATGCGGCCAGCAGGACGAGTGCAGAAAGGGTTAGAAGGATTTTTTTCATATGAGTTGGATAGATATTTCTTTGGCGGGACGGAGGGGGTCGTTGGAGAAGACGGTGAGGCGGGACGGTTCCGCGCCGGGCCCGGACGGACGGCCCTGCCGGGAAGGTTTCCGCGCGCGGAGGACCGTCAGCCGGAGGGTGGCGCCGGGGGCCAGGCGCGTGCCGCGCCTGAAAGCGGGGCAGCGCACGCCGGCGGGGAGTTCGAGCGCGTGCAGGACGAGCTCGGAGCGGCCGCCGTTGGTGATCTCCAGGGTGCCGTGCCAGTCGTGGCGGATCAGGCCGCGGCGCAGGCGCAGGGGGCCGGTGCGCAGGCTCGGCGCGTCGGGTGCGTCGTCTGCCTGCGTGGCCACGATGCCGCTCAGGGGCATTTCCCGCAGGGATTGCCCGCCTGCGGGGAAAAGCCGCAGGGAGGCGCGCAGGGTGGCGAAGAAAGACGGGTCGGCGGGTGCGTCGCACCAGATCTCCACGCGGGCCTCTTCGCCGGGCCCCAGCACGTCGGGGGCTTGCACGCGGAAACGGCTGCCCGCGGTGCCTTCGGCTTGCAGGCGCATGGGCTGCTGCGTGGCGTTCGCCACGAAAAAGGCCTTGCCCACGGAGCGGCCGCGCTCCAGGTAGCCGAAGCCCACGTCCGCCCGGCTGGCATAGAGCCCCTCGGCGAGCACCACGGGGTAGCGCTCCTGGATGCTCCGGTCGGCGGGCAGGACGTCGGCGCTGACGGTCAGCAGCCCGAGGCTGCGGTTGCCGCCCGCATAGATCTCGACCGTCCGCAGTACGGGACCGGCAGCCCCGGCGGGGGTGAAGACGACCTCCACGGCGGCGGAGGCCCCGGGCTGGACGTCCTCGCGGGGCAGCACCGCCGAGATGCAGGAGCAGCCCGGGATGGCGCGTTCGATGCGCAGGGGCCGCCCGCTGCGGTTGAAGACGAGGAAGGCATGGCGCACGGCGCCGTCGGCCTCGCGGATGGCACCGAAGTCCCATTCGCGGTTGTCGAAGACCGCCGGTCCTTCCTGGGCGGGAAGGACCGGGGCCAGGAGCAGCAGGCCCGCGAGCAACAGTACGCCCCTCCGGATCATGTTACTTGAAAAGGAGTTGGGCGACACGGGTGAGGTAGTCGCGGCAGTTCATCCAGGTGTGGCCGCCGTCGGGGGTGTAGAAGGTGTGCTTCACCCCGTTCTCCGTCAGGTAGGCATCCAGCGAGCGGGAGGCCGCGGCCAGGAAGTCGGAGGTGCCGGTGCCGATCCAGAAGAGCTTCAGGTTCTTGTTGAGCGTGTTCACCGGGGCGTAGGTGCCGTTCTCGAAGTTGGTCTTGTACTCCTCGCCGAAGATGGCGGGGGCGAAGGCGCAGACCCACTGGAACTCCTTCGGGTGGCCCAGGCCGGTGGCGAGCGCCTGCCGTCCGCCGAGCGAGAAGCCGGCCACGGCGCGGTCGCGCGCGGAGGTCCGGACCTTGTAGTTGGCCTCGATGAAGGGCTTGACGTCGTTGATGATTTCCGCGGCCACGCGGTCGGTGTCCATGGAGTCGTAGCGGTCGGCGAGGCCCTGGCGCATCATCTCGGGATACGGGTTGGCGTAGGGCATCACGACGATCATCCTCCTGGCCTTGCCCTCGGCGATCAGGTTGTCGAGGATGTTGTTGACGCGGCCCACCTTGAACCAGGTCTCATAGGTGTCGGTCATGCCGTGGATGAGGTAGAGGACCGGCAGACGCTCCGACCCGGCGGGGTCGTAACCGGCCGGGGTATAGACCGTCATGACGCGGTCGATGCCGCAGGTGTTGGAATGATAGTAGCGGTAGGCGACCTTGCCGTGCGGCACGTCCTGCACGTCCTGGACGGACGGTTCCGCCCCGCGCACGTCGCAGAGCGAGTACTTGAATCCCTCGTTGGGGAAGATGAACATGTTGTTGGGGTCGGCGATCTTGGTCCCGTCCACCACGAAGGCATAGGGGTAGATGTCCGGCTTGCCCGGGGTCACGGTGATGCTCCACACGCCGTTCTCGCCCCGGGTCATGGGCAGGGCCTGTGGGAACATCTGGCAGTCCAGCTGCACCGACTTGGCGTCCGGCGCCTGGCAGCGGAAGGTCACGGACCCGTCGGCGTGGTAGTCCGGCGACACGACGCCGGCCGGGAACAGGCGCGCCATCACCTGCGGGGTGAGGCGCTGGCCCTCGCCGGCGCGGGGCGCCTGGGCCTGGCCGGAGAGCGGAGCGAGCAGCAGCGCGGCTGCAAAAAGGATGCTGTATGCTTTCATCATGATGTGCTATTCTTGGAAGAGGAGGGGAAGGGATTTGTCGAGGAAGTACTTGGCGTTCATCCAGGTGTGACCGAACTTGTCGGTGGTGAACTCCTTGACGTTGCGGATGCCCTTGCTGTCGAGGAAGTCCATGTAGTCCTTGGCGTTGCCGTAGAGGAAGTCGTCCGTGCCTACGCCCAGCCAGAAGAGGTGGATCTTGTCGTTGATCTGCGGGTCGTCATAGACGCCGCCCGGCAGGGTGGTGCTGGTGAACGAGCTGTAGGAGCACAGCCAGGAGAATTTGTCCAGATTCGTCAGGCCGGCGGCCAGGCCCTGGTTGCCGCCGCGGGAGAAGCCGCCGATGGCCCGGTGGTCCCGGTCGTTCAGGGTGCGGTAGTTCTTCTCCACGAAGGGCATCAGGTCGCCGATCAGGTCCTGGGTGAAGAGGTCGCCGCGGCGCGGCGCCTGCCCGGCGGGGAAGTATTTGGACGGATTGCCGTAGGGGAGGACGATGATCATGTCCCTGGCCTTGCCCGCGGCGATGAGGTTGTCCAGGATGAGGTTCATCCGTCCCACCTTATAGTACACCTCCTCGGTGTCCGTGGTGCCGCTGATGAGGTAGAAGACGGGATATTTCTTCTTTTTGTTTTTGTCGTACTGCGGCGGGGTATAGACGATGGCGTTGCCCCAGGTGCCGAGACTTTCCGACCAGTAGGTGACGTAGTCCACGGCCCCGTGCGGGACGTTCTTCAGGGCGTGCACGAGGGGTTCGCCCGTGCCGCGCACATCCAGGATGCTGTTCTTGAAGGTCTCGTTGGGGAACCAGTCCGGGTTCTGCGGGTCCATGACCTGCACCCCGTCCACGTCGAAACTGTAGGGGTACATGTCCGGCGCCACGGGACCGAGGGTGACGGTCCAGACGCCGTTCGCGCCCTTCGTCATTTCCTGCGTCCCGGCGAACTGGGTGTTGACCTTGACCGACTTGGCGTTGCGGTCCTGGTAGTTGAAGGTCACGGTGTTGTCGGGGTTGACGACGGGAGAGGACACGCCGCCCATCTGCGGGGCGCCCATGCCGGCTCCGCCGAATCCCGGCCAGCCGCCGCGCCGCTGCTGACGGCGAATCTCCAGCACCACGCGGCCGGTTTCGGGTCCGCGCTCGACCTTCATCCACATCTCGGCGGTGACCTGCGTGCCCGTGCCCATCTCGGTGAGTTTCGCTTCGATCCCCGGTTCGCCTTCGCCGACCAGGTCGGCTTTCGTCAGCTCGCCGGCCCAGAGGACGGGACCGTAGCTGTGGTTGATGACCCAGTAGCCCGGATCGATGCCCTCGAAGACATAGCGGTCGACGCCTTCCTTGATCATCACGCGCTTGGTGTCGGCGTTGTCGCGTCCGTAGCCGCCGCCCCGCTGGCCGGGGGTGCGCTTGTTGATCTCGACCTCGCCGCCGGTGCCGTTGACTTCCTCGCTGCGCGGCCGGAAGAAGTCCAGGCCGGAGTCGAAGGATTCGACCTCGAAGAAGTACTCGGATGCGGTGTTGAGGCTGTGGAGGGACAGGTAGTTGGCGTCATAGACGATGTAGCTGTTGTAGAGCTTGGCGGGCTCGATGCCGTAGCGGACGATGTAGCCGTCCGCCCCCGGGACCGGATCCCAGAGGAGCTGGGCTTCGCGGCGGTCTTCCGGATTGCGCACTACTTTCACGCCGCCCACCTTGACGCTGCCGGCGGAATACGGGTTGCCGAACACGCGCAGGTCCTTGACGCTGAACTTAGCGCCGTCATGGCAGCTGCGGGCGTTGATGAGCTTGACGTAGCGGGCCTGGACGGGCTTCGCCAGTTCCGTGTAGTCGTGGTGGAAGTCGAGTTTGTTGGCGCTCTTGTCGATGATCTTCGTCCAGTTGGCGCCGTCCTGCGAGACCTCCACGGTGAAGCACTGGTAGTATTCCGGCAGGGCGGGAGCGGCGGCTCCGGGGGCGCCGAAGCCCTGGCGGGAAGGCATCTGCGCGCCGATGTGGTCGAAGTTGCACTGGATGGCATAGATGTCGGCGATCTTGCCGAGGTCCACCTGGAACCATTCTCCCGGCTCGCCGGTCTGCGCGGCCCAGTTGGTCAGGAAATTCTCATCGACGCCGTTCTCTGCGGGGTATCCCTCGAGGGTGGAGGAGACCGTGACTTTCTTCTTCAGCGAGAGGAGTTTCCATCCGGTCCAGTTGTGATCGACTGCATCCGTGCGGGTGCCGGGCCAGTACTGCGGCCAGTCGCCGAATTCGACATTGGAGTGCATCACACCGTCGGCGTCCACGGCCGTCGGGAAGATGGCGAGCTCGGATCCGCGGCCCGCGTCGCCGTAGCTGGCCGGGATCATGCAGATGGTCCAGAGCTGGCCGTTCTTGTCGTGGAAGGTGCTGCCGTGTCCGGCGCCCACGGCGAAGCCCGTGGTCTTGAAAGTCAGCGGGTTATGAGGCGAATAGGTGAACGGGCCCATGGGGCTGTCGGACACATAGACGCCGTGGGAGTAAGAGAGGAGTTCCAGGCCGATGGCGGCATACTGGAGGTAGTATTTGCCGTTGTGCTTGGTCATCCAGGGGCCTTCGATCCAGGGATATTCTTCCTCGTAGTAGGGACGGCGTCCGTTGAAGATGGACCAGATCACATCGGAGGTCGTGCGCTTCTCGAAGCCGTGGTTGCGGTAGTCGCTGAAGAAGAGCACCTCGGGGCCCTTGATTTCCTTGAAGGTCTTCTTGTCCAGCTCCACGACCTTGAACGGCATGAGCTGCGACCAGCCATAGTAGAGATAGAGCCGGCCGTCGTCATCGACGAACAGGTTGGCGTCGCCGTAGCGGTCGCTGTCGAAGGTGCCGACCTGCTCCCAGGTGCCGGCCTTGGGGTCGATGGCCTTATAGACGTTCTTGTTGTTCATGGAGCAGCCGTAGAGTTCGCCGTCCATCTCCACGACGGACACCACGCCGCCCGGATAGCCCGGGGCGTCGACATAGGTCCAGTCCTTGAAGTCGGGGGAGTACCAGTAGCCTTTGCGGTGGGATACGAAGAGGTAGTAGTCGTCCTGGTAGATCAGCACGACCGGTTCACCTCCGCGGTAGGAACGCTCGCCCGGGACCACCAGGTCGAGCGGGTTGCAGAACGTGCTCTTCGGCTGGCCGGATGCCGGAGGCAGGGACAGCAGGAGCGCAGCCGCCGCTGCAGCGGCGCGAAACAGGTTTTTGATATGCATATGCGGATAGGTTATGTTTCTTTGTTCAAAGATACACATGCCCGCAGGGAAATACTATTGCACCCGGTTCAAAAACTTTTCAATTCCCGTCAAGGCGTTTTCCCGCCGGGCCGTCCCCCCTTTTCCCGCCGGTTTGAACCCGTCATTCGCCGGCTTGCCCGGCGAATCTCCCGCTGCCGGGGGCGCTGGCACCCTTCTCCGCCCCCGGGAAGCCCGTTTCCTCTCCGCCGGGGGCGCTGGCACCCCTCTCCGCCCCCGGCAACCCCGTTTCCCCGCCGCCGGGGGCGCTGGCACCCCTTTCCGCCCCCGGGAACCTCGTTTCCCTTCCGCCGGGCGCCGAAATGAAACAATAGAGATAGTTTCTGCTGCAAAATGGATAGGATATGCGCGGGGGACTTTTTAACTTTGTGTCTGACAGCAATCAACCACAACCGTTTATGTATCCCAAGAGTTCCCTTTTCTGCGCCGCCCTGTCCCTGCTGGCCGCCTGCGCCGCCCCCAGGAACGTCGAAGTCGGGCCCTACACCGTATCCGTCATCGAGAAGAACGTCTGGCACATCCAGGACTTCAACCGCAGCAACCCCGCCGGGGAGGCCTTCGACGAAGGAGGCAACAAAACGCATTTCAACAACTGCTCCGACATCTATCTCATTGTAGGAGAGCAGGAAGCGCTGGTTATCGACCTCTCCAATCCCATCACCTGGGCCGACAACGCTCCGGAATCGCTGCGCGCCATCATCAGCGAGCGCGCCGCCGGCAAGCCCGTCACCGTGACCTTCACCCACAGCCATGGCGACCACACCGGCATGCTCCCCGCGATGCTGGACACGCCCGGCGTGCGCTTCGCCCTGCCGCAGGCGGACTTCGCCCGCTTTGCCGACCGCATTCCCGAGGAACGAAGGGAGTGGATCCGCGAAGGCAAGGTCTTTGACCTCGGCGGCCTGCAGGTCGAGACCATTGCCGTTCCGGGCCATACTCCCGGCTCCGTGGCCTATCTGCTGCTCGGTCATGACTGTCTCTTCACCGGCGACGCCATCGGTTCCGGGCACGGCGTGTGGATCTTCAACGAAGACGGTTTCTACAGCTACGTCTCCGCCGTGCCGCACCTGATGGAAACGCTCCGGGAGCGCGGCGTGAACGAGAAGCGCCTGCAGATCTACGGCGGCCATTATTGGCAGAGAGACTGGCTTTCCCTGCCCCGGGGCGGGGAAATGGGCTGGAATTACCTCGACGAGATGAAACGGCTGCTGGACCTGATGGAAAGCGGTGAGGCCCGGACCAAGAACTCCGGCCTGGACCACCCCCTGCTGGATACCTATTTCCCTTACGGCGACGCCATTGTGGTCTGGAACGCCGCGCAGGCGGAAACGTACCGCAAGCACTACGCCGAACCCTTCGTCTATCGCGATGCGGACGTGGTCTTCCGCCGTATCGACGACCACACCTGGGAAGGCAACGGACATCTGGTCTATAATGAGTCCATTTATGTTCTGGAAGGTGACGAGAAGGCCCTCGTGATCGACGCCGGCACGCACGTGCCCCATCTCGACAAGGCCGTGGCCGCCCTTACCGGCAAACCCGTCATCATGGCGCTGACCCACGGCCACGGCGACCACATCGGCGGCATCGGCTGCTTCCCGGAGGTCTGGATCCATCCCGCCGACACGGCCCTGATCGCCGGCGGGCGGAATGCCTACCCGGGCACCATCCGCTACCTGCAGGATGGCCAGGTCATCGACCTCGGCGGCCGGCAGGTGCAGGTGCTCCATACGCCGGGGCACACCTCTGGCTCCGTCACTTTCTTCGACAACGACCGCCACGTCGGTTTCAGCGGCGACGCCTTCGGCTCCACCAACCTGCTGCTCTTCGCCGGCACCCTGAAGGGACTGGTCGAGGTCAATACCCGCACCCTGGCCTACATGCAGCAGCACGGCATCACGAAACTCTACCCCGGCCACTACCACGGCGACAACCCGGAGACCGCGCAGCGCCTGCAGGACGAGATCCGCATGGCCCGCGAAGTGCTCTCCGGCAAGCGCAAGGGGCAGGTCAACGAAGGCAACCCGCAGCTCAACCGCTTCGTCTTCGACTACGGCGTGCACATCCGCTACCGGGATCCGGAAGCCCTGAAATAATTGCGCCCCGGGCGGCGGACCGGATCATTTCCCGAAAAGGGCACGGACCTCACTCTCCTCCACCCGCAGCATCCTCCGGATTTGCTGCGGGTTGGCTTTGTAGTCATAATGCATCATCCTGGCAAGTTCCTGCTTCCGGTCCGGTGGAAGGGTATCGGGCCGGGAGATTCCGTATTTGTCCCTGCTGATCTGCCGGATGATGAGATACAATTCATCATCCGTGCAGAAGAAACTGTCTCCCAATATCTTGGCGATATCCTGATAGCCTTCGACGCAGCGGGAGACGAGCGCGAAATAGTGTCTCGCGTCCCGGAAAATATGCTCGCCCAGTTCGAGATCGCAGTAACTCGCGGGAGAGATATACCCGTCTACAACAGCGTGTGTGTCCGGATAACTGATGGTGTTGCTGTGGAACAGGCGCCGTTTCTGGTCATAGGTCAGGTCCTGATAGAACCCGTCCTGCCGGAGGCGGGCATCGGGATTGAAATAGAAACGGTTGGCGCCCCATGGGTAGGAATAGGGTGAATGCTCCGGATGGACCAGGAAACCATTGCGGTTGACATAGGCGATGGAGTTCCGCAGGAATGCCAAAAGGGAGGCCGGCGAATGACGAAAGGTCAAGCCGGTGAATGACTGGGGCAGCGGGAGGGAGGATCAGAACTGGTAGTAGATGAAGGGCTGGATGTCGCCGGTGCGGAGCTGGAGGACCAGCTGGACGGCGACCAGGAACACCAGGAAAATGACCACCCAGGGCAGGCGGACGAAGCGGGCCTGCAGGCGGTTATAGGCGCGGGGCGGGATCAGGAGCCCTGCGGCGGCCACGGCCAGCACCACGCACCAGAGTTTGCGCGCGGCCCAGAAGGGCGCCGCATAGGCGAAGTCGAACTCCGTGCAGATCCGGCGGAAAATCTCGCCCACGTCCTCCAGGCTTCCGGCACGGAAAAACACCCAGCACACCATCACGAAGAGCATCGTGAGCAGCCAGCTGGCCGCCTTGACCGGCCAGCTGTCCGGAATCTTCTTCAGCCAGCCCCGGCAGAGTTTGTGGACGGCGAGGCCGGCCCCGTGCAGCGCGCCCCAGATCACGAACATCCAGGTGGAGCCGTGCCAGAGGCCCGCCACGACCATCGTGAGGAAGTTGTTGAGCAGGGTCCGGGCCTGCCCCTTGCGGTTGCCGCCCAGCGGGATATACACGTAGTCCCGGAACCAGGTGGAAAGCGAGATGTGCCAGCGGCGCCAGAACTCTGTGAGGTTGAGCGAACGGTATGGGTAGAGGAAGTTGTCGTCGAGCCGGAATCCCATCAGCGAGGCGATGCCGATGGAGAGGTCGGAGTAGCCCGAGAAGTCGAGGTAGATCTGCATCGTGTAGCCGAGCACCGCCATCAGCAGTTCGTAGCCGGAGTAGGAGACCGGGCTGTCGAAGGCGAGGTTGTTATAGACGGCGAGGTAGTCGGCGAGCACGCCTTTTTTCAGCAGGCCGCAGATGATCAGCCACAGGCCCAGGCGCAGTTCGTGGCGTGTGGCGGGTTCGGCGCGGCGGATCTGCGGCAGGAAGCGTCCGGCGCGCGTGATCGGGCCTGCGAGCAGCAGCGGGAAGAAGGACAGGTAGAAGCAGAATTCCAGGAAGTCCGGCCGCCCGTCGTACTTGCCGCGGTACACGTCCACGCTGTAGCTGATGGCCTGGAAGGTGTAGAACGAGATGCCGATCGGAAGGACGATGTCGCCGATGGCGAAGTTGCTGCCCAGCAGCGGGTTGAGGATCCCTTCCACGAAGAATCCGCTGTACTTGAAGTACACCAGCGCCGCCAGGTCCAGCAGGATGATCAAACCTAATATCAGCTTGGGCGACAGCGTCTTCCCGTCCGCGCGTCCGCAGGACTCCGCCGCCGCGCCGGATTTGCGCATAAGCTCCGTCAGAAAATAGTTCACCGCGGCCGTGGCGGGAAGCAGGAGCATCAGCCAGCCGTTGGCCTGCCAGAAGAAGAACAGATCGAAGGCAAGCACCCACAGGAGCATCGCCGTACGCGACCATTTCTTGACGAAAATGTAGATGAGGAAAAAGGCGCAGAATGCCGCCCAGAACCCGAGACTGATGAAATTCATAGGGCGTCAGTCTTTGGGCGGCGAGAGCAGGGTCACGCCGTGGGTTTTGGGGGTGTCTTTCTCCGGGATGTCCCAGCGGATGGGATGGGCCGAAGAGTCGCGCAGCCAGGTCGATACGGAGTCCGCCCACATGTTGTAGGACTTCAGTACCGGATGGGCGCCGTCCTTGGCCCGCTCGTATTTCAGCCGCAGGCTGGGATAATAGCGCTTCTTGCCGCAATGGCGCGCCAGGATGTCGTTGATGCCCGTATCGGGCTTCCAGTTGGGCGGACCGATCCAGATGAAGGGAAGGTCGCCGATCTCCCGGATGATCTCCCCGACCGCGGCGTCCCGCTCGTCCAGATTCCTGACGAACAGCTCATTGGCTCCCATGCAGAGGAAGATGTAGGTCGGGTCGAATTTCCGGATGAAATACGTCAGCGTGTCGCTTTTCGCCCAGTATTTCGACGAAGAACTGTACCAGATCACGCACTGCATCGTGTGGCCGTTGGCCGTGGCATACTGCGAGAGGCGGTAGCGCAGGCCCTCCACCATCGAGTCGCCCACGAACAGGATCCGGTGGGCGCTGGTGTCTGGCCCCTCCGGCTCCGGAATGGGCCGGGGCGGGGGAAGGGTGTCCGGAAGGGCGACCGTGTCTTTCGGAGACGGGAGCAGGGCGGCCAGGTCCAGGCGCCGCAGCCCCTTGTCGGGCTCCTGCGGCGGGCAGAAGCGGGCGAAGGCCACGAAGCAGAGCAGGGCGCCGGCGAGGACGCAGAATGCGGCGAGAGAATGCTTCATCTTGCTTTATTCAAGGGGTTTGCCGGCGTCCAGCGGCCAGCCAGTGAGGGTGGATACGTAGGGGAGGATGGCGTGGGCCTTCTTCAGCTGGCCCTGGTAATTGGGATGCCAGCTGGCGCCCAGCTCGTCCGTGCTGTTGTGGACGGGACCGGTCAGGACCATGTAGGAGACCTGCTTCATCGGGCACTGGAGCATCGCGGCCTTGATGTAGTCGAACATCAGGTCGCGCCCCTTTGGCACGATGCAGAGCACCGGGTGGGACTCGCCGTAGTTGTCCTTGATGCGCCGGATGAGCGTCAGGTAGTTCTTGATGAAAGCCTCGCGCGCGGGCTGCTTCTTGCCGGAGACGTCGTTGGTGGCGAGGTAGATGACCGACAGGGCGGGCTTGACGCCGCAGGCGGACGCGTCCCAGCGGGGCTGCTTCCGCTCATCGAAGGTCTGCAGGTAGCGGTCGGGCATGTACCAGCCGGGGAAGCGGTCGCCGTAGTTGCGGGCGACGCCCATCCCGGAGTGGGCGACGAGCAGGTAGTCCGCGTCGAAATGGCGGGCCAGGATGGCGGCGTAGGTGAGGCTGCAGTCTTCCGTCTCGGGGGTGAACGGCTCGCTGCGGTCGTGGCTCAGCGTGCCGTAGCCGCAGGTGTAGGAGTCTCCGACAAATTCGATTACGCGCCCGCGGACCGGCCGGGCCTGGCCGAGGTCCGAAGCGGAAAAGGCGTGGAAGGTCGCGCAGCCCTGTTCGCCTTCGGTGCGTTTCTGGATGATGGCGACGTGGGGGACTGGGTGATCGACGTAGGGCGCCTCGCAGACGGTCACGGTCGTGTCCCGGCTGCTCAGGCAGAAGGTCCGGTCGGGCCGTGACGTCATGTCCTGGCAGTCCACCCAGACATTGAAATAATCCTTGCCGCTGTCGGAGGCGCGCAGCCGCAGTTCGTTGCCGTAGAATTGGACGATGGCATAGACGCCGCTCCAGTCGAAGGCGACGCTGCCGCCCTGCACGTCCGTCCGTCCGACCCAGGTGATGCGGGGGTCCGAGGCGGGAAAATCCGTCAGTTTGCGGACGCTGTCCGTCTGTGCGGCGAGGCGGGGAGCTGCCAGGCAGAGCAGCGCAAGGAGGAGATGTTTTCCTTTCATATCGCTTGCGAAGATACGAAATTTCAGTATATTTGAGGACAAAAGACCGTGTGCAAGATGCAAAAAATCATCGAATGTGTCCCCAATTACAGCGAGGGCCGCGATCCGGCGGTGATCGGCGCCATCGTGGATGCCATCGGATCCGTGCCCGGCGTGCGTGTGCTGAACGTCGATCCCGGCGCGGCGGCCAACCGCACGGTGGTGACCTTCGCCGGAGCGCCGGAGGCGGTGGCGGAGGCGGCTTTCCGCGGCAGCGCGAGTGCGCAGGAGCACATCGACATGCGCCTGCATCACGGCACGCATCCGCGCAGCGGCGCCACCGACGTGCTGCCGCTGGTCCCCGTGTCGGGGGTCACGCTGGAAGAATGCGCCGCCCTGGCCCGTGCGCTGGCGAAACGGATGTATGAAGAACTCGGCATCCCTTGCTACTGCTACGAGGCGGCGGCTTTCCGGCCCGCTTTCCGCAACCTGGCGGTCTGCCGGGCCGGAGAATACGAAGGACTGCGGGAGCGGATGGCCGATCCCGAACGGCGGCCCGACTTCTGCGGCGGCTGGGACGAACGGGCCGCACGCAGCGGCGCATCCACGGTGGGCGCCCGCAACTTCTTGATAGCGGTCAACTTCAATCTCGATTCGCAGTCGGCGGAACTGGCGACGGAGATCGCCTGCGACGTCCGGCAGAAAGGGCGCAAGGCCCTGGACGCGTCGGGGCGGCCGGTGCTGGATGCGGCCGGGAAGCCGGTCTGGATCCCGGGGCCGCTGCGGGGCTGCAAGGCCATCGGCTGGTATATCGAAGAATACGGCATCGCACAGGTGTCGATGAATATCACCGACATCGCCGCCACGCCGCTGCATACCGCTTATGAGACGGTGTGCCGGGCCGCGGCGGCGCGCGGTGCGCGCATTACCGGCACGGAGATCATCGGGCTGGTCCCCAAGGCCGTACTGGTGGAGGCCGGACGGCATTTCGGCGGGCCGCAGGACGATGAGCCGGAGCTGATCCGGACCGCCGTCCGGGCAATGGGCCTGGACGACCTGCGGCCGTTCGATGCGCGGGAGAAAGTGCTGGAATATCTGTTGGAAAATCTTTGATACACACACGAATATGAAAAGAATCATTTCCTTTGTCCTGGCGGCCTGCGCCGCCCTCCTGCTGGCCCTGTCCTGCAGCATGACCAACCCCGTCGCCTCCCTGCGCATCCACGTGCAGGATGTCGAAGCCAATTACAAGCACTATACCCAGGAGCAATGGGATGATGCCAATGCGGCTTATGAGCGGATCTGCAATGAGTTCAAACAGCAGAAGATGACCCTCTCGAAGGAAGAGAGGAACGAGTTCCGCGAGCTGCAGGGACGCTACGCCGCCGTGGTGGCCAAGGGAGCCATCGAGGGCGTGACGGAGTCTGTCGAGGAGATTGCCGTGGACACCCAGGAGGTGGAGTCCTTCCTCAAGGGCGTGTTCAACAAGTCCGACGAAGAAAAATAAGTGCTGTCTTTGCGGTCTGAAATATGACCATGAAGAAAAGAACAGAGCTTTGCCTTGCGGCGTCCCTGCTGGCACTTCTCTGGGCAACTGACCTCGTCGCGATTTGAAATCCTTTCACGCAGTTTACAAAAAAACAGGCCCTGGAGCCTGTTTTTTGTTGAGCAGGGGAGGAGGCAGGGTTTGCCCGGTGCTGCCCTGGATGATGTCCGGAGCAGGTTTGATCAGATGATGATTTCGATCTGTGCGGTCTCGCCTGCCTTGAACGTGTATTGGACGTGGTCGCCGTCCTTGGCCAGTTCCTTGCCGTTCACGAGGATGCGGCAGCCTTCCCGGCGGTTGCGGAGCGTCAGGGTCTGGGCCTGACGGGAGGTGATGGAGGCACGGATGCCCTTCTCGTCCCAGTCCATGTGATTCAGTTTGGCGAAGGTGTATAGCCAGACGCCGTCAATGGAGCCGTGCATCAGGTTGGCGGGCATCACCGGCAGGAATTCCACCGTGCCGGGCTCGCTGAAGACGCACATCTCCACCAGGAA
>CAMHIP010000048.1 GCA_946185205.1 uncultured Bacteroidales bacterium
ATAAATCCTTCTTCTTTGATAGTTGTTTTAACGTTTCTATATCACCACGAATGAGGGCTTCTTTCTTGGCTCTGCTCCATCCGTGGAGCTGTTGCTCTCTCATGCGTGCCTCATGTTGAGCTTCGATCGTCGGTTCGTTCTCGTATTGACCGTGTCGAGCCTGCTCACGCTCGTGGGTAATCAGGCGAGCTTATTATTGCTCTCACTACCCGCAGCCTTCTTCAGTGTAA
Source organism: uncultured Bacteroidales bacterium (assembly GCA_946185205.1). Classification (GTDB taxonomy): domain Bacteria; phylum Bacteroidota; class Bacteroidia; order Bacteroidales; family UBA932; genus Cryptobacteroides. The sequence goes on from CAMHIP010000048.1 coordinate 231, forward strand.
ACCAGCTTCACTGGCTGATGTGCCTTCGTAAACTTCTTGCGCCCCTACGGTAGCAAGCGTCTCCTTTCGTCGCCGAGCGGGCACCTCTATATTGCGCTGAACCAAGTTCATCCTAAGTAGAATCTGTCGGATTTATGGCGAGCATAGCCGAGCCATGTTCGTCCAATCGCCTTGCAATATTCGTGGTGCTCCCCACGTAATACTGTCCATTTGCACACTGAAGAATATATACTGCTGCCCCTCGGCCAGCTCGGGGTAAACCACCTTGATTATTACGTATCAAATCTTCTTTCATATCCGCAGGTGACAGGTTATTTGACATCAGTTTTGAGTATTCCCTAACCTTGTTTTTTCTGTTTTATAACTTTTGAATTAGTCCCCGCCCTACTCCTGAGAGCCGCTCCAGCTGCACGTAAGTGCGGTGGGAGCTATTTTATTGTTTCATTAAACTATTGACAATCTCTTTGAAAGCTTCATTTCTAAGGTCGTCCATCACCTTTGAGCCTTCCGCATCCACAGAGTTAATCATCTCAAGGAGCTTGCGAGCGTAAGCTCTCTCGGAATCATTCATAAGGCCCCCTTTAGCATAGATATACAACGAAAACTGGTTAGCCAGCCCAGTCAGCCGCGCCTTCTCTCCAGAAAGCCAACTCAACCTTGCCGCCTTCTCCATCCTCGACCACTCGGAATGAAGGTTATCTATCTCAGAGAAATCAGTGTTGGGCATAATCAAGAATTCTTGCGTCCCGTTGGTAGCAAGCAATCAAAGGTCGAGCGAGAGAATGAGAGAATTGTTATTTTTTGAACACGGATCACACGAATCTAACGGATTTTCGTATGCTTGGCGTGATTTTTTATTCCTACAGTTATCTCCTCAACGAGCTAATTACTTGCAGGTGTTTTCTATTTTTGTAAGCCATTCGTTAAAGTGCTGGCATTTGGCTCTAAGGGTATCAATACCTATCTTATCAGTTATTTCAGTTCCTGTCTTGGGTTTGTCGTAATTATACTTGTCTTTAAGGGCTTTGATGATTCGTTTACTCGGAGCCGTCTCGACACTATTGTCAACCAATTCCATATTATCACCATATTTGGAAATAATTTCTTCCTTCAGCTTGTCTAATCTCTCTGAAGCATTGGGATAACTATCTTTAAGCCCATCTATGTCACAAAGCACTAAGGCTTCGAATTCGTGCAACTGTATATAGGGGATGAACTTGTAGCAGTTTACATCCTTCCCAAAAGCTTCTTCCAATTTTGCCACCTGACTATAATCCTTCAAGGAAGATGCTTCTGCAAAGCCAGGAAAATCATCAGGCAATGCATAGAGATCAAACATGGAAGTGAAATAGTGGGCTTCTTGCTCATTGTCCTGCGTTCCCCTTATCATGAAGCTCAAATCGCGCTTGGCCTGCTGATAGCTGAGAATTCCACCCCTTGCGTTCTTCTTCCTACTGGTTATCAGCAACTGGGGTAATACTATAATCCCTTTCTCTATCCAATAGGTGGTTAGGACTTTACTCGCAAACCTCAACTCTGTCTGTCCCTCACATAGGACATGCAGTTTTACCGTTCTCATAGTGGCTGGCCTCCTATCACGTTTTTACGCCAGAGCTCACTGACGGTATATTCCTCTATCCATTCCTTAAGTCGCTCCTTATCCAACTTATGAGCTACCGTAGATTTTGTTTCGTCGTCTTGTTCAAGAACCACAATCGAATCGAGTGAGAAGCCGTCAATCAACTGTGGTGACTGAGTGGCAATGATTACCTGTGAGTGAACAGATGCATCTTTTATCATCTGAATCAACTGCTCAATGGCGTACGGATGCAATCCCAATTCAGGTTCGTCTATGATAATCATTCTTGGCATAGTCTTCTCCGGCTGAAGCAGTAGCGTTGCCAGGGCAATGAAACGGATAGAGCCGTCAGAAAACTGGTCGGGTGAGAACACATAGTCATTTCCGGAATCATCTTTCCAATTGAGTCTTACATAGTCATTCTCTGGCTCCAGATAGAAGTCGCCAAAATGCGGAAGAATCATATTCACATAACTTACTATACGCTTGTATTCTTTCTCATAGTTATTTTTCAGATAATATAAGAAGGCGGCAAGATTATTACCCTCTGACTGCAGGTATTGAGCCGTATTGATTCTAGAAGCTTGTCTCAACGGTCCTGTTGCAGACGAGTCATGGAACTGATAAGCCTTACACTTCGACAGAAGTGTTTTGATGATTTTTTCAGTCTGACCATCATTGTCAACTAGTCCTGATTCCTTATAATCCGATTCCACTTGAGTAGTAAATGGTATTAACTCCCCCTTCTTTTGCCACGACACTTCCTCGGAAGTTATAATAAGTTTCTCGCCTGAAGCCTGTGTCAGTTCGAACGAATAGGTTTCAAAATCATTACCTTTCTTAAACTTAATTTTACCCGACAAAGACGGTGTAATTCTGGATCCATAATGAAGAAAGTTCTGATTTGTACCACTCTGTGCAACGAACTTCTGCAGAGCTCCAGTCATCATATAGCTCAACATTTTGAAGAAACTAATGATGTTGCTTTTACCTGAACCATTAGCACCCAGCAGAATAGTTACATCACAAAAGTCAAGTACCAGGGGCTTCTTAGTCGAGACAGACTTAAAGCCCTTGATTTCCACTTGTACCAGTTTATCTTTATTTCTAGCCATATTTTTACCTCTGTTTCTACTTTTTTCGAGTACAAATACCTATCTGATATAGATGGCAGGGGACAGTCTTGAAGTGTCACATTCGTCCCTTATAGTAGGGACTTCAAGAATGTGCGAGAGACCTTTCTCCCCCATCTGCGGATTCACCTGCGCGTAAGGGCAGTGGCCGCTATTTTATTATTTCTTCAACTTTAACCTCCCTATCTGTTTCTTGGGCTTATATAGCAACTTTCCTTGTTGAGATTCTATAAGGTCGCGGACTTTTTTGAGTTCGCTGTATCCTTCCAATGAGTTGTATTGTTCTACTTCCTTAAGAAGCCGTGAAGATACCTTTTCGTCTGTAAACAGACTTAAAAATGCTATACCATGCAGCAGAAACATTTTGTACTGATTGTCGCTGGTCTCTTTCAGCTCTTTTTCTTGAAACCTACGTGGAAATTCTACTTCCTCCAATCCTGGAGGTGTTATCTTTGTCAAACGTTTATAATGAGTAAGAACCTCTTTGGGCTTTCGTTCATATATGGCATAAAAGGCCATATTTATTGTCCAAAACCACTCAGAGTTCTTAAAAGAATTCCTTACATCTTTCGTAACTCTTTTTGATTCTCTCAAGTTTCCCTCATAATAATAGAGCCGCGCTAAAGCCAACTTATATGACAGGCTGTATTTCATTGATGGGAGTTTGACAATACACTCATCAAGTATTTCGTGGGCTCTCGCAAAATCGCGATTCTCATGTTCCTCTGATTGTTCTGCAATAACATAGGAGTGAGCCATCAGTTCCTTGACCATATTGTCAAACCCATTATTACCCGTTCCAGTATAAGTGTAAAGTTGGTCTACTACTGATATGGCATTGGAATAGTTGTTCTTATAAAGGTAAATACAACTCACATACATCAGAAACAAATCTTGGAGATTGCTTGCGACCTCGAGTGTACAGGATATGTTATCTTTTTCAATATTGAGCGTGTTCCATTCGTGACACTTATATGATTGAGTCATGAGGTAATCTACCTCATTTGTCATCATCTCTGATTCCTTAATATATCGTTTGCTAAATCGAGAGGTAAACTTTGTGAATTGATAACCAAATTCACTACCCTCGTTACTGTCAGTCATTCGAGCAAAGATTACTGCATCTGCTTGATTGAAATGACCATTAATGTATCGTTCTGCCGCATGAATGCCATTAGCAATCCCAAATGGAGGTATAACAATCTGAATATTGGGGTCAATCTCCTCTATCCTGTGGCGTGCTTCCTCTAATGACTTCTTAATATCATGCTCATGGGTGGAGCGGTTGGACACTAGGAAAACTATGCATAGCTTTTTATGTGACTCGAATCTAAAAAAGCATAAGTAACTGACTATACCAATCAAGATAATGGTTAAACCACTTCCCCACCATTGTACGAAAGGTAGATCATACTTTGTTCTTTCAATCCAAAGTGGATATAATAAGGAATAGAATAGTACTCCTGTTGCCAAAACAGCTATAAAGGCCAAAAGCGTCCAATAAGTAGAACGCTGAAACCAGCGCTTCGTTGCTATCGCCCACAGCAGGAATGTGGTGGGCAGCAACATAATTAGCAACAATCCGACATATACCCAAGAAGAATTTATTATAGTGTGGTTAAAATAAACAACAGCAATTATCTCAATCAAGAAAGCAACAAATACGCCCCAAATGGTTGACCATATCTTTTCTACCAGTTTGGGAACGTCTGCTGTTCCGTTCAAATTCAATCCCATCTATGACTGCTTAAAAACTTTTTTATAGTGTATTTTAACTGTCCGTCACAGCTCTGTTCTGGATGGTCAGGAGCTTCCTGACCATCACATCTCATCTCGCCAGATTTCTCCGTCAGATGATCTCGACGCATTGCATATATCTCATTTTTCAAGTCAAAACCAGCAGAGGTGCATTCGCGATTGAGACAATCTATCACAAAACACATCTGACTCTGAAGGTTAACATCCCACGTTTCTTCCTTATCTTGACTGCCAAAAGCCCATACGGGTTCTTGGCCATAGGGGATTCTTCAGATTCTTCGCTTTGCTCAGAATGACAATCAACCGTAATACTCTTTATACCACTGCGCGAACTTCCTCAAGCCTTCGCGGAGGGTGATCTTGGGCGTGAAGCCGAAGTCACGCTCGAGGGCGGTGGCGTCGGCGTAGGTGGTGGGGACGTCGCCGGGCTGCATGGGGACGAGCTGCTTGTGGGCTTCGAAGTCATAGTCCTGCGGGAGGACGCCGGCGCGGACGAGTTCTTCCTGCAGGATATTCACGAAGTCCAGCAGGTTCTCCGGCTGGCCGCCGCCGATGTTATAGACGGCGTAGGGAGGGATGGGCAGACCGTCTTCGCCTTTCTTGTGCGCCGGGGCGCCGGCCATCACGCGCACGATGCCCTCAACGATGTCGTCCACGTAGGTGAAGTCGCGGCGGCAGTTGCCGTAGTTGTAGATCTGGATGGTCTTGCCGGCCAGCAGTTTGTTGGTAAAGCCGAAGTAGGCCATGTCCGGACGGCCGGCCGGGCCATATACCGTGAAGAAGCGCAGGCCCGTGGAGGGGATGTCATAGAGTTTGCTGTAACAATGCGCCATCAGTTCGTTGCTCTTTTTGGTCGCCGCGTAAAGCGAGACGGGGTTGTCCACCCGGTCGTCGGTGCTGAAGGGGACTTTCTTGTTGCCGCCATAGACGGAGCTGGAGCTGGCATAGACCAGGTGCTCCACCGGATGGTGTCGGCAGGCCTCCAGGATGTTGTAGAAACCGACGATGTTGCTTTCGATATAGACATCCGGATTCTCGATGCTGTAGCGCACGCCGGCCTGTGCCGCCAGGTTCACCACGATATCGAACTTCTCCTCCTCGAACAGGCTGTCCACCAGCGACTTGTCGGCAATGGAGCCCTTTACGAAGCGGTACTCGGAAGCAGATCCTTCGCTGGCGCTCAGGATGATAGAGAGGCGGTACTCCTTCAGGCTCACATCGTAGTAGTCGTTCAGGTTGTCCAGCCCCACGACCCGGCAGGCCTCACCTTGGTACCCCTCTCGCAGGAGCCGCAACACAAGGTTGCTCCCGATAAACCCGGCACTGCCGGTCACCAAAATCTTTTTCATATTTACTTTTTCAGTCTCAGTTTATAACGCAGGCCGAAGTTGACCCATTGGAAGTTCTGCAACTCGAACATCGCCTCGAAGCGGTTGTCCCAGACGGAATCGCCATACTGAAAGGTATGATAATTCCACCGCGTCGATGTCGCGTGCCGGTTCAGGAAGTTGTTGGTAATCATAAACGTCCCGTCCGCCTGCATCTCCGCCGACGGCATCTGCAGCAGGCCGCTGCTCGCGTCCGCGAACTGGGCCCGGGCCGTGGTGACGGTCATCAGGAGGGCCAACAGGGACAAAATGATTCTGCTGCGCTTCTTGGCAGGGTGCATAACAATACGGCTAGTAGCGTTTCTCCACCTCACGCCAGTCCACGATCTCCCACAACGCCTTGAGGTGGTCGGCACGGCGGTTCTGGTAATCCAGATAATACGCATGCTCCCAGACGTCGAAGGTCAGCAGAGGGCGCAGGCCGTGGGCGACGGGGTTGTCGGCGCCGGGGCACTGCAGGATCTGCAGGGAGCCGTCCTGCGCGGCGGCGAGCCAGACCCAGCCGGAGCCGAAGAGGGTCACGCCTTTCTGCTCGAATTCGGTCTGGAAGGCTTCGGGGGTGCCCCACTGCTTCACGATCTGCGCGACGAGATGGCCGGTCGGTGCCGGCCATGACGGATGGTCTCCCCCAACCTGCGCAGGGGTCTTGAACTGCGTGAAGTACAGGTTGTGGTTGAGGATCTGGCCGGCGTTGTTGAAGACCGGGCCGGCGGGTGCGGTGCGGATGATGTCCTCCAGGGACATGTTTTCATACTCCGTCCCGGCGATGAGTTTGCTGAGCGTGTCCACATAGCCGCGGAGGTGCTTGCCGTGATGGAACGACAGGGTCCGGTCGCTGATGACCGGTTCCAGCGAGGTGTAAGGGAGGTCGATGAGTTTCATCTTAGTCAATTTTTTCCAGGAAGTCCGGATGGATGCTGCTGACCGCCACCACGGCGACGCCGGACACGGAGACGATCAGCTTGCGGTCCTTCTTGATGCGCTTGATGTAGCCCTCGGCGCCTTTGTAGATGCCGTCGGTCACGCGCACGCGGTCGCCGGTGTGGTATTCCGGCGCGTCGGCGCCGAAATACTTCACGTGGCGGCCCGCGTCGGCCGAGGTCACGAGGATGAACGAGCGCATCTCGCTGTCAGGCACCGGGCCCGGCTCGCTGCCGCCCGCTTTCGTGTAGTACATAAACACGTCGTTGTGTTCGCGCTTGAACTTCTCCAGCCACGCTCCCTGGCAGCGGACGAACATCAACGAGGGGATCAGCTGCGTCTCGACGTAGCTGAGTTGCCCCTTGTCATACGACTCGACGGTGTGCAGCGGGACATAGCTCTCCATGCCCTCGGGAAGGAGGGACTTGAGATAGACCACGCGGTTGTAAAACACCTTGAGGGCGTACCAGTGGAAACCTTTCGGGGATGGTTGGATGATAGTTGGCGTCACAAGAAGGACATTTCTTCTACTCCCTGACCCTCCGGAGATGGAGCGCCAGGCAGGGTTGGATTCGAGTGCGGGATCTCCCCGCCGACAGGCGTGCTCCTATCCAAGAGCCGGCGCTGCAATCCGGTATGGGTACCCCGCCCTGTCCAGGGCGGAATACACCTACAAATATAGCGATAAAAAACTGATTCAGCAACAATTTCCGCTATTCAACCAGGCCCGTGGCACGATTCCACGCCAGTGAGCGGTAGAATTCGTTCAGCAGGGGCCGGCCGGGCTCGGGAATATAGACGGACAGGCCGCAGCAGCGTTCCAGGAGCAGGTCGAAGAAGGCGGGCGTCTCGGCGTGGTAGGGAACGGCGGTGTTGAGCGCGGCGTCCAGCCGCGCGAGTTCCGCGTCGGTCGCGCCGAGCTGTACGCCGAGGTCCCGCAGGTCGTAATAGAAACGGTAAGGGGACGCAGTATAAAAATAATGCTGCACCGTCTTGTAGAGCGAGGTGTCGGACAGGCGCTCCCGGTGCGCGCTCACGATGGCGCCGAAGGCGTCGGCGAGCGCATCCAGTCCGGCGCAGTCCACCAGCGTGATGGTGCCGGCGTGCTGGTCGCCTTTCTGGTTGTTATAGAAGTTGTAATACTCTTCGCAATAGGTCTGCAGGTCCGGTTCTTTCCCGGACAGCATATCCCAGGACAGCGTCGTGTAAACCATGCCGCTGGTCAGGATCTCCGCCGGGGAGAGGACCATGTAGTCGCAGACATCCTTGAATGCATAAGCCACTTCGACGCAGCCGGACAGGCAGGTGTCGAGGATCAGGTAGTCGAGGTGCATCGGGATCGCCTGCGCGAAATCCTGCACATCGACCCAGGTGATCCGGTAGGAGGAGCCCCTGTACTGATTGCCGATGGCCTTGGTCTCCGGCCATTTCCTGGCCGGCTCCTCCGGCTGCGCGGAGCGCCCCAGCCGCATCGGCTGTTCCATTTTCTGGGTGTAGCCCGAGGGGATCCAGCCCGAGCCGTGGGAGGAGACGATCATCCCGTAGTGCCGCGCGGGGAAGGCGGTGCGGATGTCGTCCAGCACGCGGCGGATGGATTCACCGGAGGCGCTGAGCGTCATATCTTCATAGACCTTGAGCGTGTCCCGGACGGGCTTTCCGTCCGCGCCGCGGTACATACGCACGAGTACGGGGGCATGGGGCGTGGTATAGTCGCCGGCCGCCGACACGCTGTGCATGAAGGCGACGATGGCCTTGTCATACGACAGACCGGGCAAGACGTCCGTGCTGAGCTGGTCCAGGTTGGTCTTGAGGTTGCTGCTGAGGTTGTTGAAACCCATTCCATAATAGATGAGGACCTGCTCGAAGTCCCCCGTATGGGGTTTGTCAATGCCATTGCAGGCCGCCAGCAGGACAGCTGCCAGGCCCACGAAAATATGTCTGATCCGGCGCATAGATTGCAAATATAGCGATTTTGCGGGAAAGTCGTTATCTTTGCGTTCAAGATGAATGTCATTGCCACACCCCTTTCGGGGGTCCTGATCCTGGAGCCGCGCGTTTTCGCAGACGCGCGGGGGTATTTCTTCGAGCGTTTCTCGCAGCGCGAGTTTGACGCGCAGGTAGTCCCGCTCCTCGGGCATCCGGTCTGTTTCGTGCAGGACAACGAGTCCCTCTCGTCCCGGAATGTGGTGCGCGGGCTGCATTTCCAGCGGCCGCCCTACACGCAGCGCAAGCTCGTCAGCTGCGTATCGGGCACGGTGCTCGACGTGGTGGTGGACCTGCGACGCGGCTCGCCCACCTTCGGGCAGCACGCCGCCGTGGAGCTCAGCGGCGAGAACCACCGGCAGGTCTTCATCGACCGGGGTTTCGCGCACGGGTTCGCCGTGCTCAGCGAGACGGCCGTCTTCCAATATAAATGTGACGAGTTCTACCATCCGGAAGCGGACAGCGGCATCCAGCTGCTGGATCCTGCGCTCGGCATCGACTGGCGCATTCCGCGCGAACAGATGATCCTCAGCGACAAGGACCGCGTGCGGCCCCTGCTCGCCGACAGCGAAATCCCGTTCTGCCTATGAACATCCTTGTCACAGGTGCCAACGGTCAGTTGGGCAACGAGTTGCGTCTGCTTGCCGGGCGTCGCTGCCCTTCCCGGCTTGAGCGGGAAGCTCATTTCCTTTTCACCGATGTCGTGGATGCCTCCGACGAATCCGTCGCCATGCTGCGGCGCCTCGGCGGACCCGGCGTTGATATGAGTACACGCCGCCTCGACATCACCGACCTTGAGGCCGTCCGCGCGCTGGTGCGCGAAGAGCGGATCGACGCCATCGTCAATTGCGCCGCCTTCACCAACGTGGATGCGGCGGAGTCCCAGCCCGAGCTGGCCGGGCGGCTCAACGCCCGGGCGCCGGAACTCCTCGCCTGCGCGATGAAGGAGGTCGGCGGCCTGCTGATCCACATCAGCACGGACTACGTCTTCGGGGCGGAGCCGTACAACCGTCCCTGCCGCGAGGACCAGCCCGGCACGCCGACGGGCGTCTATGGCCGCACCAAGCTCCTCGGCGAGCAGGCCATCCGCCGCGTCGGCTGCCGCCACGTGATCCTGCGCACCGCGTGGCTCTACAGCGAATTCGGCAAGAATTTCGTGCGCACCATCCTGCGCCTGACGGCGGAGCGGCCGCAGCTGAAGGTGGTCTTCGACCAATGCGGGACGCCCACCTACGCCGGCGACCTCGCCGAGGCCATCCTCACCATCCTCGACCGGCCGGTCACGGGCACCTATCATTATAGCAACGAGGGAGTCTGCTCGTGGTATGATTTCGCCAAGCGAATCGCGGAGATGGCCGATCAGGTCGGCCATGACGGGAAGGGCGGCCAGGACGGGACGGTCAGCCATTCCGCCTGCGACATCCAGCCCTGCCACAGCGACGAATTCCCCAGCCCGGTCCGCCGCCCGGCCTACTCCGTCCTGGACAAGACCCTGATCAAGAGCACCTTCGGCCTCACGATCCCCTACTGGACCGACAGCCTCCGCCGCTGTCTCGCTTCGCTGGTCTAGCGCTCCCTCCCCCACTCATAACGGAGCAAAGGCTCTTTGCATTTGGTGCCGTGGATTGGCTCGGAGCGAAGCGACCGAGGGGGTCGTGGGGGATCCTTCCCCCACTCATAGCGGAGCGAAGGCTCTTTGCTTTTCGAGGCGCAAGCCTCAAAAAGCAAAGAGCCGGCAACCTCTCGGCTCGCCGACTCTTAGACGTGTACTAAAACCTAAACCTACAACATAGATGCAAGAGGTTTCAGTAACGTTGCAAGAAATTTCAAAAAAAATTACTTTTTCGCTTCCTCGACGGAAACCTTACGGAACTCCTTGAGGTCCTTCATCAGGTCGAGAGCGGCCTTGCGTGCACGGGCACCGGCGGCCTTGTTTCCCTTGACAACCTGGGCTTCAGCGTTGAACTTGAAGAGGTCCATGTTCTCTTCGATTTTCTTTACAAGATCTTTCATGGTGTTGTTATTATTAAAATGTTAAAAAGGTAACTATTTAATTGACGGCAAGATAAAAAAGAAATGGATAAAAAACAAATTTTTCAAAAAAATTCGTCGTTCATTCCTCATTATTTGCCGTTTTCGGGCGGGTATTGAGTTGATTCATCGCCTGCCCGATCCCCACGAAAGCCCAGGTCCGCACCCCGGCGACCACCTTTTCCGCCAGTTCCGGAATCTTGCCCTTCTGCTCCTCGTCAAAGGCCCCCAGCACATAATCGATCTGCCTGCCCTGCCCGAAATCGTGCCCGACGCCGATGCGCAGGCGCGCCCAGTTCTGGCTTTCGAGCATCTCCTGGATGTTCTTCAGTCCGTTGTGGCCGCCGTCGCTGCCGGAGCCGCGCAGGCGCAGCGTCCCGAAGGGGAGGTTGATGTCGTCGCAGATCACGAGGATATGGTTCAGCTCCAGGTTCAGTTCCCGCTGCCAGTAGCGCACCGCGTTGCCGCTCAGATTCATATAGGTGGAGGGCTTGAGCAGGTGGAACTCGCGGCCTTTGTCATGCACGACGGCCCGGTCGCCGTAGCGGCCCGGGGCGAAAACGACATTGGATGCCTGGGCCCAGGCATCCAACATCATAAAGCCGATATTGTGTCTCGTGGCGGCGTATTCGGCACCGATGTTGCCGAGTCCGACCACCAAAAAGCACTTCTCTGACACGGCAGGGTCGGGTTTACTCCTCCGCAGCAGCCGCAGTAACATTGCGCGTGGTCTTGACGCCGCAAATGATGGTGTCCTTGTCGGAGACGACGGTGACATCCTTCACCTGCACGTCGGAAGCCTTGATGCGCTTGTCCAGACCGAGGTTGGTGATATCGATCGTCAACTCGTCGGGAAGGTTCTTCATCAGCGCGCAGATCTTGAGGCTGCGGGCGTTCTGATAGAACTTACCACCCTGCTGCACACCCTTGGCGTGGCCTTCGATCACGAGGGGAACGCTGATGGCGATGGGCTTGGTCTCGTTGACTGCGAGGAAGTCCACGTGCAGGCAGGCATCCGTGACCGGGTGCCACTGCAGTTCGTGAAGGATCGCGGTCTGGGGCTTGCCGCCGTCCAGGACGAGGTCCACGATGTAGGATTTCGGGGTGTCGGTGAGCACCTTCAGTTCTTTGGCGTTGACAGTGAAGAGGACATTGTCCATACCGAGCCCGTACAGGTTGCACGGGACGAGGCCCTCGCGGCGGAACGCCTTGATGACGGCCTTGTTGCCGACCTTGCGGGTCGTGCCTTTCAGTTCAAAATGCTGCATTGTCTTTAATATAAAAATGTGTTACTCATCCCGGGGCGGGCCCGGGACCCATTGCACCAAAACCCTTGCAGGTTTTCCAAATGCGGCGCAAAGTTACATATTTTTTTCATATCCGCAACTCTCAATCACTTAACTTGTCCCCGGCGGGCGGATGTGCTCCCCCGCTCGGCGTCCATCCTCGCTTCCCGCTGCGCGGGAACCGGATGCGGCGGGACGCATCCTGCTGCGGCTGAGCCTTCGCCGGGGAGCACATCCGCCCGCACCGGCCAAACTTTGCGTTTATGTGAGAAAATGCCTACCTTAGTATGATTATTATGTTGAGTCTGTCCCTGCTGCTGTCCGTGTTCCGGATGATCGTGCTGCCCGTGGAATTCGCGGACCGGCCTTTCAGCGCCACGCCGCAGGAGCTGCAGGCCACCGTCCGGCAGGCCGAGCAATACTTCAACCGGCAGTTCGAAGGCAGCGGCACAAGTTTCCGCTTCGAGCTGGCTCCCTCCGTCACGCTGACGCAGAAGTGCGCCTGGTACGGCGCCAACCAGCCCGAGCGCCGGGACGTGCGCCTCGGCGACGCCGTGCGCGAAGCCTGCAGGCAGCTGCAGGGCCGGGTCGATTTCGCCGCAGGCGACAATGACGCGGACGGCAGCGTGGACAATGTCTTCCTGCTGTACGCCGGTCCCGGCGAACACGAGAGCGGCGACGAAAACGACCTCTACCCGCAGCAGGGCCGCCTGTCCGGCAGCGGCAACACGCTGGTCCTGAACGGCAAGACCGTGGACCGCTTCGCCGCCGCGCCGGAAGGCCGGCTGGGCATCTTCTGCCACGAATTCGGGCACGTCCTCGGCCTGCCGGACCTCTACGACACCGACGGCACAGGCAGCGGCGGCACCGCCCGGGGCCTGCTGGGCACCTCCCTGATGGACGAAGGCTGCCGGCGGGACGTGCCGCCGGATTTCGGCGCCCTCGAATACGAACTGCTCGGACTCGGCAGCTGCGAAGCGCTGAAGAACGGCCCGCAGCGCCTGGCTCCGCTCTCCGCCGGCCGCCGCTATCTCAAGGCCGAGACCGGCCGCAAAGACGAATTCTTCCTCTTCGAAGCCCGCGCGGACGGGCTGTATATCTATCACATCGACCGCTCCGACAACCCCGCCGGCGTCTCCCCGCACCAGACCGGCGAACTGACGGCTCGCGGCCGCTGGGAAACCGGGGAGATCAACAACAATCCCGACCACCCCTGCGCGCGGCTGATCCCGGCCGACCCGGACGCCACCGACGCGGCCGGCCTCCCCTTCGCCGGCGGCGCCTGCTTCGGATCGGACACGCCCTCGGCGTTCCGCAGCTGGAGCGGCGAGGCGCAGGGGCTGGCCCTGACGGACATCCGGCTGGATGCGTCCGGCGAAGTGTGCTTCACCGTCCTGCAGCCGCTCTCGATCACGGATGTCACGGTCTATCAGGACGCTGCCGTCGTGCGCTGGGACCCCGACCCTGCCCTGGGAGACATCCTGGGCTACGAGGTCCGCTGGACCGACGGCGGCCGCACCGACCGCCGGGAACTGGCCCCCGACGCCGTGAGCTGCACCCTGGAGCGCCTCCGGCCCAAGACCGACTACAGTTTCACCGTGCAGCTGCGCCTCTCCGGCGGCATCCGCTTCTCCGCAGACGGCTGCTTCACGACCAAGGCCCTGCGCGAAGGGACCTACCCTTATATCTACCTCAACAGCGCCACGCGCAACGTTGACGGCACCTTCCCCCCGGGCAGCAAGCTCCCGCTCCGCGTGTTCAACGCCACCGACGTGCAGGAAGTGCGCTGGTCCCTGGACGGCATCCCGGTCGTCCCGGAGGCCGACGGACGCTTCACCCTGCAGCGCGACGGCCTGCTGCGCGCACAGCTCATCCACACCGACGGCACGTCGGAAACCATTTTCAAAGAAATCACCGTCCGATGAAAGCTTCCGTCCGCACCCTCCTCCCCCTGCTGCTCCTGCTCGCGCTCGCCGGCTGCCGTGACGACCGCCTGCAGAGCGCCTTCGTCGAACGGGAAGGCGTCCGCCTGCTGGTCGGCGGCACGATCGCCTTCACTTACGAGCCCAACACCTGCCAGATGGCTTTCAGCCGCGACCTGAAGGAGTTCCGGGCGCATACCGACAACATGTCCGACTTCTTCGTGGCGGACTTCTCGGAAGTCCCCTCCGAGCTGGGGCAGCGCCTGTCGGCGGACCTGGTGTGGACGACCGAGCGGGAGGTGCTGACACGGAAAAACCTCACCCTCGAAGTCGTACGCATCGAGGGTGAGGAATTCTGGCTGTGGAGTACGACAGGCCGTATCGGCCTGACCGTCAAAATTTTAGAATGACAGGGCGATCTGGATGAAGTCGTCCGCCTTCAGCGCGGCGCCGCCGATCAGGCCGCCGTCGATGTCGGGCTGGGCAAAGAGCTCCTTGGCGTTGGACGGCTTGCAGGAACCGCCGTAGAGGATGGTGACCTCGTCCGCCACTGCCGCACCGAACTTGTCGGCGAGGACTTTGCGGATGAAGGCGTGGATCTCCTCGGCCTGCTCCGCGGTAGCGGTCTTGCCGGTGCCGATGGCCCAGACGGGCTCGTAGGCGATGACGATCTTCTTCATGTCCTCGGCG
>CAMHIP010000049.1 GCA_946185205.1 uncultured Bacteroidales bacterium
AGAACCTGGAGATCATCCGCGCCAGCGGCTGCGACACCCTGCTGCTCTCCTGCCCGATCTGCTACAAGGTATTTAAAGAAGAATATGCCCTGGAAGGCATCCGGGTGGTGCACCACAGCGTCTTCTTCCAGGAGCTGATCGCCGCAGGCAAACTGCAGGTTCGCCGCGATGCGGACCTGAAACTGGTCTGGCACGACCCGTGCGAGCTGGGCCGCGGCTGCGGCATCTACGAGCAGCCCCGGCAAGCCCTCGCCGCCGCGGGCGAAGTGGTCGAAGCCGGCAAGCACCACGCCGAGAGCATCTGCTGCGGCGGATCGTTGGGCAGCCTCACGCTCAGTTTCGACCAGCGCCGCCCGATGACGCAGAACGCCCTGGACAACCTCACGGCCGCAGATCCGGACCAGATCGTCACGGGCTGCCCCCTGTGCCTCGCCACCTTCGTGCGTCAGGCCGACCGGCCGGTACGCGACATCGCCGAAGTCCTGGACCGCGTCTCTTGATAACTCTTCCGTTCCCCGCTGATTGTCAGAGGGAAAGCGCCGCCAGCAGCGGCAGGAAGAAAAAGCGTCTGTTCGTCATCATACCGCAAAGATAACGGATCCGGTGGAATAATTCCAAGCATTTGCTTATCTTTGCCCCGATGGAAACCCGGTCCGATACCCGCCTGATCCGGCCCGCCACGCGAGCCGACATCCCTGCCGTCCTGGAAGTCATGGAGGCGGCCAAGGGGATCATGCGCGCCTCCGGCAACCTCCACCAGTGGGAGGGGGCCTACCCGGAAGCCGGGCACATCGCCGCCGACATCGCCCGCGACGGGGCCTTCGTGTTGGAGGAGGCGGGTTCCGTCGTCGGCTATTTCGCCTTCCTGCCCTCCCCGGAGCCGACCTACGCGCACATCTACAACGGCACCTGGCTGGACGACACGCTCCCATACCACGTCATCCACCGCATCGCGAGCTACCCCGAGGTGCACGGCGTGTTCCGGGACATCATGGCCTGGGCGTTCGGGCGGGAGCGCAATATCCGCATCGACACCCACCGCGACAACGCCATCATGCAGCACAACATCCTCAAGAGCGGATTCTCCTACTGCGGCATCATCCTCCTCGAGAGCGGCGACGAGCGCCTCGCCTATCAGCGGCTCACCTCGGCTCAATGACGCGGTAGTGGCCGCTTAAGTGCATAAAAGCAAATAAACGCAGGATGCCGTCGTAGTAAGCATCGAAGTAGCCGTCCTCATAGGGCTCGTTCTTGCTGTCCCAGAGGCGCTGGGCGAATTCGCGGGCGATCTCATGGTCGGCCGCGAGCGAAGCGGCGGCCAGGGTGGAGACCAGGCCCACGGAGTGGCGCGTCCCCTTGCCCTGCATCTCGCCCATGCCGGCCGGCATGGCGAAATCGACCTCGGTGCCGTCCACGTTGTACTGGTCGGCAAACGTATCGATCCCCTTGGAATAGAAGAAATCCTGGATGGTGTTGGCGTAGTTCGTCTGCCACTCGCGGTCGGCGCAGGCCCAGGAGTAATCGAGGGCGATGTTCATCGGCACACGCCAGGAGTCGAAGCGGAAGGCCGGTTTCATCCGGCGGCCGAAGAAGGCCGGCGTCTCGATGAAGGAGCCGTCGAAGTTGTTGGTGTCCGGGTTGAGGCCGGTCTGCGGGTCGATGCTCTTGTGGAGGTACTCGCGGCTGGCCTGGGCGCAGGCGCGCCAGAAGTCCGCGCGGCCGTCATTTGCCCAGCGGGCCCAGACCTCGTAGAAGGCGGGCAGGTGGTAGGACGGATCGGTGTAGGTGGTACCCCGGCCGTCGGGCGTGAAGACGATGAGATGGTTCTCCTTGTTGATGAACGGCATGATGCCCTCGGAGCCGTCTTTCTCCCAGGAGCAGTCCAGGATGTGCTGCGCCTCGGCCAGGTAGTTGATGTCGCCGTCGTTGCCCCAGCGGTTGGAGGCGAAGATCAACGCCGTCACGAAATACAGTTCGCCGTCGGAAGCGGGGCCCGCGCCGCGGATGGTGCCGTCCGGGCTGAGGCTCCAGGCGAAGTAGCCCTTCATCGGGCCGTCCTGGTACTGCATGTACTTCTTCGCCCAGCGGAACAGCCGGTCGAATTCCTGCTTCTTGTCCAGCTGGACGGTGATCATCATGCCGTAGGACATGCCCTCGGTGCGGGCGTCGAAGTTCTTGACATCGGACATGTAGCCCATGTCGTCGCCGACCTCGAAATACACCTTGTCCGGGCCGTAGAATACTTCCTGGAAGATGCTTTCCAGCCGGGCGTCGATCTCTTTCTGGGAATAGCCCATCTCGGCGAAGACGCTGCGGTATTCGTGGGTGTCGAATCCGCCCTGGGTCCAGGGCTTGAGGCCGGTCTGGCCGCAGGCCGCCAGGGAAAGGCAGGCGAAAGTGAGGAAGATCAGTAACTTTTTCATCTTATTATCTATCACGGAAATTCCATTTGCAATTGTCGCTGGCGAAGTCGAATTCGCCCAGGGCCACGGTGCTGTCGCCCGTGCAGAGAAGGCACTTCTGGTGCTTGCCGCACGCGCAGGTGAGTTTGGTCAGGATGCGGAAGCTGCCGTCGGTCAGCTGCTCGATGCGCCAGAGCTGCTCATCCGCACCGGTGAATGCCGGCACGGCGACCAGTTCGCCGTCTTCCGTCGCCGCCAGGGCGCGGTCGGTGCCGGCGATGGTGATCTTGTAGTAGGGAGCGCCCAGGTAGCCGCCCTTATCGGGCACGGCCGTGACCGTCCAGCGCTGGTGCGGACGGAACATGTAGTCTCCCGCACGGACGCCGGCTTCGCCGGCCGGCCAGCGGTCGATCACCTCTTCCAGTTTCTGCTCCTCCAGCTCGACGACCGGCTCGTTGGGGTCGATGCGGAAAGCCCGCATGCCGCCCCGCTGGCGCACGAAACCGACGGCGAGTTCCAGCGCGTAGCCGCGACGCTCGGACTCGATCTCATAGGTGCCTTCCCGGAAGGGGTCGGCGGCCACCGGCCAGCCGTTCTTCCACAGCAGGGAGCGCACGGCCAGCACGCTGCGGCCGCTGCGGTTGTAGTCCGCCTCGAAGTGGAATGACATCTTCTCGACGCCTTCTTCCTCCACGAACCAGCCGAAGTGGCCGGGGCCCGTGGCGCGGTTGCCCGCGGAGAGGACCATCTTGCCGCCACCCCGGAGCATGTCGCGGCCCATGTTGTCGAGATACGGGCCGGTCACGCTGCGGGAGCGCCCGACGACGATGTTGTAGGTGGAATTGACGCCGTCGCAGCAGGTGCCGTGGGTGCCGAGCAGGTAGTACCAGCCGTCCTTGTACATCAGGGCCGTGGCTTCGCAGTCGATGGCGATATCGACGGCCTTGTTGCCGGGCATGCGCTTGCCCGTCCGGGGATCCAGCTCAACGATGCGGATCGCACCGAAATACGTGCCGTAGGAGCACCAGAGGCGTCCGTCCGGGCCCAGCAGGAAGGCCGGGTCGATGGCCCAGCAGTCCTCGTCGGCGCCCGCCCAGGCCACGAGTTCGGGCTCGGTGTAGCCGAAGTCGGGCGACTGCGGGTCCAGGGTCTTGGTCCACATCGTGGTCACGTTGCCGCGGGTCTTGCCCTCGGTACCGGGATAACCGGCGCTGTAGGCGACCAGGTAGCGGTCGCCGATCTTGATCACGTCGGGGGCCACGCCGCCGCCCGTCCGCACGGCGCCGTCGTGCCAGGTCCAGCCGTCCTCGGAGATGAGGCCGCCGGAGCCGGTGCCGAAGGTGTAATACTTGCCGTCGCACTTGACGATGGTCGAAGGGTCATGGATATAGACATTGCCGGTCTGCGCGGAAGCGGCCAGGGCGCTCAGCAGGAGGGCCGCCAGGGAGAAAAGTATCTTTTTCATGGAGCGTGCGGATTACTGGTTGGTAACGGTGAAGTTGGTGACAGGCTTGCCCGACAGGTCCAGGAAGCGGATGCAGAAGTCGCTCATGCCGGGGCCGTTGATCACGGCGCCGCGGATGACGTTGCGACCGGCCTTGAGGGTGATCTTGCGGGACACGCAGTCATCGGCGACCATGCGGCGGTCGCCGGAGAGCAGGATGGCCTCCTCGCCGTTGACCCACCACTTGGAGCCGGAGTTGGACCCCACGGACATCCGGACCGTCATGTCCTCCGGCACGTTGACCACGGTCACGGCCAGGTACAGGGCCTCGGTCGGATGCAGGCCCAGGCCGGTGGCGAAGCGGTAGAGCTTGACATTCCAGCGCTTGCTGTCGTAGCAGTGCCAGGTGAGCCGGGTCTTCTTGTCGAGCTTGACCTTCTGCCCGTCCTTCGGGACGATGGTCATCTGCTCCGGGAAATAGAGTTTCGCGAATTCCGCGTTGAGATAGCTGTCGTCGAAGATGGCGTTGGTGCGGATCTCCGGCTTGGCGATGGGCTCCAGCAGGGTCCAGCGGCGGATGAAGCCGTCGGCATCGGGCGCCGCAGGGGCCGGGGACGCCGGAGCGAAATAATCCTCCAGGACCGGCTGGTGATAGGACAGATCGAGTTGGGCGCGGGCGGGAAGCGCCGCGAGGCAACCGAGCGCGAGGACTGCCAAGGCAGTACTCCCGAGAAACTTGAATGACATAAAACGAATGATTAAAAGGTTATTGTCGTACAACTTCCCGGTGGCAGAGCGCGCAGCGGCGCCCAGGATTCTGGTCTGTGGTTGCACAAATATAAGCATTTTTCCGCAATCCGGCAAGGCCCCCCGTCCTGCGGCGGCCGGCGGGAGGCCGAAGCCGGGCCTCAGGGTGTCCGCAGGCGACAGCCCAGCCATTTTGCAACCGGGTTGCAGCGGCAGCCCGGTATCTTTGTGTCCGGAAAGTAAAAAACACGCAATATGGCACACACGCACGAACATCATCACGAGCACGAGCATGAACACGAGCACCACCACCACGAGGAGGAGGAAAGCCCGCGGCGGACCGTCATCAAAATCGCCGTCGCGGCCGTCCTGCTCGCCGTGGCCGTGATTGTGGAAAAGCACACGGATTGGGCCACCTGGCAGTATCTGCTGCTCTACCTGGTCCCCTACCTCATCGTGGGCCTGGACACGCTCAAGGAAGCCGCGGAGGCCCTCGGGCACGGCGAAGCGCTGGATGAGAATTTCCTGATGAGCATCGCCACCCTGGGCGCGCTCGCCATCGGTTTCCTGCCGGGGGCGGAGACGCAGTTCCCGGAAGCGGTCTTCGTGATGCTCTTCTTCCAGGTGGGCGAGCTCTTCGAGGGCATCGCCGAAGGGCGCTCCCGCAAATCGGTGGCGCACCTGATGGACATCCGGCCGGACACGGCGAACGTCGAGCGGGCCGGTGTCCTGCAAAGCGTCCCCTGCGAGAGCGTGGCCGTGGGCGAGACGGTCCTCATCCGGCCCGGCGAGAAGGTCCCGATGGACGGCGTCGTCCTGGAGGGCGAATCTTCCCTGGACACCGTGGCCCTGACGGGCGAAAGCGTCCCGCGCGGGGTGCACGAAGGCGACGAGGTCCTGTCCGGCTGCGTCAACCTCAGCGGCGTGCTGCGCGTGCGGACGACCAAGGCCTTCGGCGAATCCACCGCCTCCCGCATCCTGGAGCTGGTCGAACACGCCGCGGAAAACAAATCGCACAGCGAACGCTTCATCACCCGCTTCGCGCGGGTCTATACCCCGATCGTCGTGGCCCTGGCCGTGCTGCTGGCCGTCGTGCCGCCGCTCTTCACGGGCGCCTGGGCGACCTGGATCTACCGGGCGCTGATGTTCCTGGTGGTCTCGTGCCCCTGCGCCCTGGTCATCTCCGTGCCGCTGACCTTCTTCGGCGGCATCGGCAGCGCCTCGCGCAAAGGCATCCTGATCAAGGGCTCGTCCTACATGGACACGCTCTCCCGCGTCCGGACCGTCGTCTTCGACAAGACGGGCACGCTGACCGAAGGCGTCTTCGAAGTGACCGCCGTGCACCCCGACGCACTGGACGAAAAGGAGCTCCTGCACCTGGCCGCGCACGTGGAGCGGCATTCCACGCACCCCATCGCCCAGGCCCTGCTGCAGGCCTATCCCGACGAGCAGGACGGCTGCAGCGTCTCAGACATCCGCGAATACGCGGGCAAGGGACTGACCGCCACCGTGGAGGGCCATACGGTCGCCGTCGGCAACGACCGGCTGATAGAGCAGGTCGGCGCCGCCTGGCGTCCCTGCCACCAGAGCGGAACCCTCGTGCATGTGGCCGTGGACGGCGCCTATGCCGGGCACATCGTCATCTCCGACCGCATCAAGGAAGACGCCGCACAGGCCATCGACGCCCTGCACGCGGCCGGCATCCGCAAGACCGTGATGCTGACCGGCGACCAGCGGGCCGTGGCGGCCGCCGTGGCCGGGCAGCTGGGCCTGGACGAATTCCACGCCGGACTGCTGCCCGCGGACAAGGTCGCCCGCGTGGAGGCGCTGCTCCCCGAAGGCACGCTCGCCTTCGTCGGAGACGGCATCAACGACGCCCCCGTGCTCGCCCGCGCCGACCTCGGCATCGCCATGGGCGCGCTGGGCTCCGACGCCGCCATCGAAGCGGCGGACGTGGTCCTGATGGACGACAGGCCCTCCAAGATCGCCCTGGCCGTGCGCACCGCCCGCCAGACGCTCCGCATCGCCCGGGAGAACCTCTGGTTCGCCGTCGGCGTCAAGCTGCTGGTCCTCGTGCTCGCCGCCTGCGGCGTCGCCACGATGTGGATGGCCGTCTTCGCCGACGTGGGCGTGACCGTCCTCGCGGTCCTCAACGCGATGCGAGCATTGAGATAATGTGAAAAATAGCGGGTAATTCCCGCTTTTTTCGTATCTTTGCGGCCCTTTGCAAACGGGCCGTCACGGCCCATCCTTATCCAGATGAGAAAGACCATCCTGATATTCCTGCTGCTCCTCGGTGTGCTGAACGCTGCGGCCCAGACCCGCGTGAGCGGTGTCGTCACCGATGCCCAGACCGGGGAGCCCCTGCCCTATGTGTCCGTGATCTTCCCGGGCACCCGCATCGGCACGATGACCGATCCGGAGGGGGCCTTCACGATTGAAGGGCCCGGGCGCTATTCCAACGTGAGTTTCCTGATGCTGGGCTATGAGACCTACGTCTTCAACATCCGGCCCGGCGCCCGGACCAACGACGCCAAGATCAAGATGTCTCCCGACACCTACGGCATCCAGGCCGTGGTCGTGAAGCCCAAGCGGCGCCGCGACCGCGTCTATCGCCGGCGGGGCAACCCGGCCGTCGAACTGGTCAAGAACGTCATCGCGCACAAGGAAGAGAACCACATCCGCTCCCGCGAGGGCTACAAGGTGGACAACTACGAGAAGCTGATCATGTCGCTGGACAAGTTCGACGTCAACTTCGACAGCAGCCGTTTCTGGAACAAGCTCCGTTTCATGGAGAAATACGTCGATACGGCGCAGTTCAAGAACACCCCCGTGCTGACGGTCTCCCTGCGGGAGAACCTCTCCCAGACCTGGTACCAGCGGGATCCCAAGCGCACCCGCACCTGGGTGGAACGCCGTCGCAGCCTGGGCCTGGACGAGCCCCTGGACGGCGGCGGCTTCGGCACCAACATCCGCGCCATCTTCGCCGACTCCGACATTTTCGAAGACAACATGGAGGTGCTGCTCAACCGCTTCGTCAGCCCGCTCTCCAGCTCGCTCGCGACCACCTACTACAAGTACTACATCTCCGATACGCTCAAGGTGGACGGCGTGGACTGCATCGACCTGACCTTCGTGCCCTTCAACAGCGAGAGCTTCAGCTTCACCGGGCACCTCTACATCGTCAACGACAGCACCTACGCCGTCAAGAAATACTCCCTGGGCATCCCGGCGCACATCAACCTCAACTTCGTGAGCAACCTCGCCATCGAGGAGAGCTTCGAGAAGACGGAAAACGGCACCTGGGCCTCCAAGGAGAAAAACACCTACGCGCGCTTCTACATCTTCAAGTGGATGCGCGAGCTCTACGCCCACAAGAAGATCGTCCACTACGACTACGATTTCACCCAGACGCACGTCCCCGACAGCCTGCTGCGCCAGCCCGACGAGGTCATCGCCAATTCCGACTGGTGGCGGCCGGACGACTGGTGGGTGCCGCGCCGTCCCGTCCCCCTCACCGGCAAGGAGTCCATCCTGGACAGCCTGATGTATGACATCTACGCCGTCCCGAGTCTGCGCCGGATCGCCTCCACGGTGGAGTCGCTGGCCTCGGAGTACTTCCCCACCGCCAAGACCGACCACATGGCCAGTCCGCAGGAGCGCGTCAAGAGCAAGTTCGACATCGGCCCGATCTACAACATGGTCAACTACAACACGCTGGAGGGCCTGCGCCTGCGCATCGGCGGTATGACCACGGCCAAGCTCAACACGCAGAATTTCCTGAACGGCTACGTCGCCTTCGGCTTCCGGGACAAGGTCCCCAAGGGCAGCATCTCCTACATCCACACCTTCACGCCCAAGGAGTTCCATCCGTTCGAGCCGCTGCGCAACAACCTCCAGATCACGGCCAGCTACGACCTGGAGGGTCCGGGCCAGAGCTTCGAGCTGCTGGACCGCGACAACCTCCTGATGTCCAACTTCAAGCCGCAGCCGCTGCAGTACGTGGCCCGTTTCCAGGTCAAGTATGACCGGGAATGGCTCTCCCGACTTTCGCTGCATACCAAGCTGAACCTGGACTACGTCACGCCCGCCGGCACCCTCGCCTACTTCCGCATCGGTGCGGACGGCAGCACGGCGCCCGTCAGCAGTTTCTTCGACTACTCCTTCACGGCCCGGCTCCGCTACGCCCCGGGCGAACCGCTCTTCTCCAACCGCCTCGGCAAGGAATCGCCGATCACGCTCGCGAAGGACGCCCCGATCATCAGCCTGAGCCATACGGTAGGCCTGTTCGACAACCAGTTCCCCTACAACAAGACGGAGTTCACGGCCCAGAAACGCATCTGGCTCTCGTCGTTCGGCCACATCGACGCCTCCCTTTCGACCGGATTCATCTGGAACCGCGTCCCGCTGCCGAAGCTCTTCGCGCCCAACGCCAACCTCTCCTTCCTGCTGCAGGGCGACGCCTTCAACCTGATGAAACCCATGGAGTTCGTGATGGACCAGTATGCCGAGATCTTTGCCACCTACTTCCTCAAGGGCTGGATCTTCAACCGCATCCCGCTGCTCAACAAGCTCAAGCTCCGCGAGGTCGTCTCGTTCCGCGCCATCACCGGATCCCTGTCCGAGAAGAACAACCCGCTCTTCGGCGCCGAAGGCCTGTATGCCCTCCCTGCCGGCACCGGGCTGATGGGAAAGATGCCCTACATGGAGTACTCGGTGGGCATCGAGAACATTTTCAAATTCCTTCGGATCGACTACATCCGCCGGATCAGCTACACCGAAGGCCTGACCGAAGCCGAGAAGTTCGGCGTCAAGATTTCCCTCCGTTTCACGATCTAAAGACGTTCACCTGATGAAGAAGTTCCTTATCCTCCTTGTTATGCTGGCCGGCGCCCTGACCCTGCGGGCGCAAGATGCCGACAGCCTGAAATTCGACCAGGTGCACCTCGGCGCGCTGCTGCAGGCCAATTACGCCGGCGAGGCCATGTATATCGCAGAATCCTCCCTGTCCGCCTACCCCGGCGCCGGGCTGGAGGTCGGCGGCTTCGTGGACTATATGTTCACGCGCCGGCTGCTGCTGGAAGTCCAGTTGCTCGTCACCCTGCAGACCGGCAGCTATGTCTCCTCCGGAGAGGATCCCGGATTCGTGATCTGGCGCCGCCGCTCGCTCGATCCCGTCGCCAACATGCTCCTCTGGGGCATGGACATCCCCATCTATCTGGTCGGGCTTTTCCCGGCCGGCCAGGGGAACTGGCGGCTGGGCGCCGGCCTGTTCACCCATTTCACCTTCAACGCCTGGAGTCCGGGCTACGACGATTTCATCTCGCCCTACAAGCGCGTCATCTCGGTGGATGACGAGACCGGCAGGAAGCGTTACGCCCTCAACGACAGCCACGCCGGCGTGGGCCTCACGGCCGGCTACGAATTCGCCTCCGGCCTGCAGATCAACCTGGCCGCCAAGTACAGCGTCATCGACATCATCAACTACGAGAGCGAGGACTCGCACGCCCACCCCTACAAGATCAGCCTGGGCCTGGGCTGGCGCTTCTAGACAGGCGCGCTACGACATTTCCCGGTCAGACAGCCAGGCACTTGGCGTCTGGCCGGTAATTTTTTTGAAGTTGCGGAAGAAGGAGGTGTCGCCGGTGAAACCGGCTTCCGCGCCGATCTGCGCGATGGTCTTGCCGCCGTCGTTCCGCAGGAGCAGGGACTGCGCGTAGCGGACCCGGTAGGCATTGACGAAATCGGAGAAGGACTCTCCTTTCAGGCGGTTGATGCAGTTGGAGATATACGTGCGGTTGGAGCCCAGTTCCGTGGCCAGGTCCGTGATCTTGAGCCCCGGCGTACGGAAAAGTTGCCGCGACTCCATCAGCGCGCAGATACGGTCCAGCAGGGCCTGCATCTCGTCCGAGTCCGGCTCGTCGTCCTCCTCCCGGCTTTCCGGCAGCGCCGTGACCTCCTGGGCCGTGTGGTCCATCCGGCCGCCCACATAGAAGATCAGGCAGAGAAGCACGCTGAACAGGACGGAAGGCACGGCCAGCAGCAGCGAGTCCGAGAAAAGGGAGCGGCCCAGGAAATTCGCCAGGGCGGAGGCGACCGAAGTCAGCACCAGCAGGTAGAGCAGCCGGCGGAGCGGCTCCATCGACTTCCCTTCCGTGTCCGCATAGAAATTCTCCACCCGGCGGTCGTAGGCATGCAGCCGGCGGATGCCGGCGAAACAGACCCAGACGACTTCCGCCAGGAAGACGCCGCTCAGCAGCGGCTCCACCCAGCCGCGATCGGCATCACTGGCATAAAGGATCCCGCACAGCAGCATCCCGGCCAGGGACGGCAGGAGCACCCAATACGCCCGCAGGGGAAGCGGCCCCGCCTCGCTCAGCGAGCGCACATATAGCCAGAAAAGCGGATATACCGCCAGATTGGCGCCCCGGTAGAGGATCCGGACCCAGGGGGTCTCTTCGTCGTTGAAGAACACCGCATGGCAGAAATACAACACCGTGCACGTCAGGGCGAACCCGGCCAGCATCCACAGGGCGGCCGCTTTCTTTCTCCGGGCGGTGTCTCCGAGCAGACAGGTCCACAGGAGGCAGACGGCGAAGGGGAAGGTGGAGGATATAGCGTAGAAGGTGGATTCCATCTGAAATATAGCCAGGTATTGTCTTGATTCTTTGCAAAGATAGCAAAAAGCTGCAGATAAAACATTATCTTTGCGCCCGTTTATGTCCGAGCAACACCACCATATTCACGCCCCCGCAGCCGGTCCGGCCGACCGCTCCCTGCTGCGTGCCTATGCCATCTCGATCGGTCTCTACCTGGCTTTCATGGCCGTGGAGTTCTTCATCGGCCGCGCCAGCCACTCCCTCGGCCTGGTCTCCGATGCGGGACACAAGCTGCTGGACGTCCTGACCCTGGGTGCGGCCCTGATCGGTTTCCGGCTGGCCGGCCGGGACGCCCGGAGGGCGCAGCGGATCTCCGCCCTCATCGCCCTCTTCAACACGGCCGTCCTGCTCGTCACCGCGGGGATGATCCTCAGCGGCAGTCTCCGCAGGCTGGCGGAGCCCGGCCCCGTGGACGGCGCGGCCGTCACCTGGACCGCCGCAGCCGGCATCCTCGTGAGCGGCCTGGGCGCCTTCCTGCTGATGCGGCACCAGGGCGACATCAACACCCGCGCCGCCTTCCTGCACATGGCCTCCGACTCGCTGCTCTCGCTCGGCGTCGTGCTCGCCGGCATCCTCATCTCCTGCACCGGCTGGCACATCGTCGATCCCCTGGTCAGTATCGCGGTCTCCGCCGTGATCCTCTTCAACACGGTCCGGCTCCTGACCGACGCCCTCCGCCAGCTGGCGGGCACCCAAAAACGGGCCGGCTGAACCGGCCCGTCCGAAGCTCATTTCACGTGTCTGTCACGCCACGCTTTCGGCGGCACGCCGACTTCTTCGGCAAACTGCCGCTTGAAGTTGGACTTGTCGTCGATGCCGACCATTTCCCCGATCACGGCGACCGGCAGGTCGGGATATACCAGCAGCAGCCGCTGCGCCTCGCGGATCCGGAGTTTCTTGCGCCAGGTCAGGACCGGGACGTGCCTCCGGAGCCGTATATAGACATTCAGACAGGCCATGGGGATACCGATATCAGCGGCAATTTCTTCGACCGTAGGCAGGGGCTTGATGAAGCCTTTCTCTTGCACCCAGACATTCACGGACCGGCGTATCTGCACCAACACACGGAGCTGCAGGCCGGAAAAAACAGAAAACCGGAAGAGCTTGTTCGATAGATTCATCATAATTTTCCTTATCTTTGCGATTTGAAATTTGCATGCTTTATGTTCGAAAATTTGTCTGACAGACTGGAACGCTCCTTCAAAATCCTGAAGGGCGAAGGGAAGATCACGGAAGTCAACGTAGCCGAAACCATCAAGGAAATCCGCCGGGCCCTGCTCGACGCGGACGTGTCCTACAAGGTGGCCAAGGAATTCTGTGACCGCGTGAAGACGAAAGCGATGGGAGCTGACGTGCTCACGGCCGTCAAGCCGCAGCAGATGCTGGTCAAGATCGTCCATGACGAGCTGGCCGACTTCATGGGCTCCGAGCATGCAGAGATCCAGCTCAAGGGCTCCCCTGCCGTCGTGCTCGTGGCCGGCCTCAACGGTTCCGGCAAGACGACATTCAGCGGCAAGCTGGCCCTGCACGTCAAGAGCAAACGCGGGATGAAGGTCCTGCTCGCCGCCTGCGACACCTTCCGTCCCGCCGCCATCGAGCAGCTGAAGACGCTGGGCGCGCAGGTTGGCGTCGAAGTCTATTCGCAGGAAGGCGAGAAGGATCCCGTGAAGGTGGCCAAGGACGCCATCCAATACGCCCGTCAGCAGGGCTACAGCGTGGTGATCGTCGATACGGCCGGCCGTCTGACGGTCGATCAGGAGCTGATGGAAGAAATTGCCACCCTGCACAGGGCCGTCACCCCGACGGAGACGCTTTTCGTCGTGGACGCCATGACCGGCCAGGATGCGGTCGAATCCGCCAAGGCCTTCAACCAGGCCATCGACTACGACGGCGTGGTGCTGACCAAGATGGACGGCGACACCCGCGGCGGTGCGGCGCTCTCGATCAAGGCCGTGACCGGCAAACCCATCAAATTCGTCAGTTCAGGCGAGAAGATGGAGGCCCTCGATATCTTCTATCCGGCCCGCGTGGCGGACCGGATCCTGGGTATGGGAGATGTCGTCTCCCTCGTAGAAAAGGCACAGGAGCAGTTTGACGAGAAGGAAGCACGGGCCCTCAAGAAGAAAATCGCACACAATCAGTTTACGCTCACAGACTTCTACAACCAGCTCCAGCAAGTCCAGAAGATGGGCAGCATGAAGGACCTGGCCGGGATGCTGCCGGGCATGGACAAGGCGCTCAGGGATGTGGACATCCCCGACGACGCCTTCAAGCCGACCGAAGCCATCATCCAGTCGATGACTCCCTACGAGAAGGAGCATCCTGAATGTATCAACGGGTCCCGGCGCGCCCGCATTGCGAAGGGCTCCGGGACCACCGTGGCGGATGTCAACAAACTGCTCAAGCAGTTCGAACAGACCCGCAAAATGATGAAGATGGCTGTGGATGGATCACTCCA
Source organism: uncultured Bacteroidales bacterium (assembly GCA_946185205.1). Taxonomy (GTDB): domain Bacteria; phylum Bacteroidota; class Bacteroidia; order Bacteroidales; family UBA932; genus Cryptobacteroides. The sequence goes on from CAMHIP010000049.1 coordinate 13,711, forward strand.
GCAGCGGCTCAGGGGATTCAGAAGATAAGCTCGAGGTCTTTCTCGATCATCGGTCCCGCGGTCTTCTCCGGCACGAAGTGCCATTCGCCGAGCAGGGACCTGTCTCCGATCAGCGCGGCATCCACGGTGCCGTGCTCCTTGAAGAACTGGTACACCAGCTCCCGGACTTCGGGATAGCGCTCCACGATGCGCGCGTCGATCTCCTCTTTGCTCAGCCCGGCGCCCTTGATCAGCAGGTCACCGCCGCCGCTGGCGCGATAGGAGGTCATCGCCACGTTGTACCACGCATCCGGCCGGAAGGCGGAACCGTCGGCAAGGGACTTGATCTGCACGCGGCGGCCCGCCGGACGGGTCACATCGACGGTATAGACCAGGCCCGCCGCCGAATCGAAGTTGTAGCTCCGGCCCGTGAAGGACCAGCGGGGAGCGCCCGTACGGGGATCCGGGCTGTCCGTCATCCGGAGGACGTGCTGGCCCGGCGTCTGGATCCAGCGGTCGTAGGAATACTCCAGGTAATCCTGGATTTCAGAGCCCTTCAGGCGGAGCACATACAGCTGGTTCTCAAACGGATAGATCGTAAACATATCGTTGTAGATGACCTGGCCGGCCTTGACGGTGCCGTTGTAGGTCAGCGGAGCGGCGAATGACAGCTGCACGTCGGGCACGCCCAGCTGGACGGTATGCACGAGGTTGATGTAGTCGCTCATGCCCCGGTAGGCGTCGCGCGTGCGCAGTTCCATCGCCAGTTCGCCCACGGGCTGCAGCGTGAAGGCGCGCACCTGCTCGAACACCGGGCGGAAATGCTCCTTCATCGCTTCGTCCACCTTGTTCTTGTCCATGCGGACGACTTCCCCCTCGATCTCCTTGCCCTCCCGGGAGAACTGCACGACGGCGTGGCCGACATTGCCGGCGCGGGCGCCGCCGTCAATCAGCCAGACGCCGTCCTCTTCCTCCACGGCCGGGC
>CAMHIP010000050.1 GCA_946185205.1 uncultured Bacteroidales bacterium
AAGTCAATCTGCCTGTACTTCCAGGTCCATCAGCCCACCCGTCTCCGCCTTTACCGGTTCTTCGACATCGGCAAGGACTCCCATTATTATGACGATTTCGCCAACCGCACGATCCTCAAGCGCATCGCCCAGAAGTGCTACCTGCCGATGAACGAGCTGCTGCTCGAGGCGGTCACCAAGCAGAAGGGCAAGTTCAAGCTGGCCTTCTCCATCTCCGGCTCCGCCCTGGAGCAGTTCGACCGCTATGCCCCCGAGGTGATCGAGAGCTTCCGCAAGCTGGCCGACACCGGCTGCGTGGAATTCCTCTGCGAGACCTACAACCACTCGCTGTCGTCCCTGGCCTCCAAGCAGGAGTTCGAGCACCAGGTGCTCAAGCACAAGGCGGCGGTGGAGCAGTATTTCGGCATGACGCCGAAGACCTTCCGCAACACCGAGCTCATCTACTCCGACAGCATCGGCGCGATGGTCGCTGAACTCGGATTCAAGACGATGCTGACCGAAGGCGCCCGCCACATCATGGGATGGAAGAGTCCGAACTACGTCTATAACAACGACTTCAATCCCGACCTGAAGCTCCTGCTGCGCAACTACTCGCTCAGCGACGACATCGCGTTCCGCTTCTCCGACCGGGGCTGGCCGGAGTGGCCGCTGACCGCCGAGAAGTTCGTGGACTGGCTGAAGTCCGCCGAGGGCGAAATCATCAACCTCTTCATGGACTACGAGACCTTCGGGGAGCACCAGGGTGCCGAGTGCGGCATCTTCGAGTTCATGCGCGCCCTGCCGGCCGCCGTGGCCAAGGACAAGGAACTGGAATTCGTGACGCCGCAGCGCGCCGTCGCGAAGCACAAGTCCGTGGGCGACCTCTCCGTCCCGCAGCCCATCTCCTGGGCCGACGAGGAGCGCGACACCTCCGCCTGGCTGGGCAACGAGCTCCAGCAGGACGCCTACAACAAGCTCTACGGCCTGCAGGAGAAGCTGTCCCTGCTGAACGACCCCGCCCTGTGGAATGATTACGGCCACCTCCAGGAGAGCGACCACCTGTACTACATGTGCACGAAGTTCTTCACGGATGGCGAAGTCCACAAGCGCTTCAACCCCTACGAGACGCCTTATGAGGCCTTTATCAATTACATGAATGTGCTCAGCGACTTTATTATCCGCGTCAACAATGCAATAGCCGAAAAACAATAGTAGTGTATGATGAATCAATTTGAAAATGCCGCGCCCGTGTGGAAAAGTGTGATGGTGACGCGGCACCTCCCGGAGGAGCTTTCGGGCCTTGAGACCCTCTGCAAGAACCTCTGGTGGTGTTGGAACGACAATGCCAAGGCGCTGTTCCGCACCGTAGATTATGAACTGTGGCACAAGTCCGGCCACAATCCGATGGTCATCCTGGACAAGGTCAGCCTGAAGCGCTACAAGGAGCTCGCCAAGGACAAGGAGTTCCTGGCCCGCCTGGACGAGGTGATGGCCGACTTCAACGCCTACATGGCGGAGAAGGAGAAGCGCACGGAGCCTTCCGTCGGATATTTCTGCATGGAATACGGTCTGGATACCTCCCTGATGATCTACTCCGGCGGCCTGGGCATCCTGGCCGGCGACTACCTCAAGGAGACCAGCGATATGAACATCAACCTGGTGGCCGTGGGTCTGCTGTACCGTTACGGCTACTTCACCCAGCGGCTCACCCCGCAGGGCAACCAGGTGGCGGAGTACAAACCGCAGGACTTCCTCAAGATCCCGGCCGAGCCCGTGCTCGACGAGAACGGATCCTGGAAGACCATCCAGATGAACATGCCCGGCCGCACGCTGAGCGCCCGCATCTGGAAGGTGGCCGTGGGCCGGACGGATCTCTATCTGCTGGACACGGACTATGAGGCCAACATCCCCGAAGACCGCCAGATCACGCATCAGCTGTACGGCGGCGATTGGGAGAACCGCCTCAAGCAGGAGCTCCTGCTGGGCATCGGCGGCATGCGCGCGCTCCGCGTGCTGGGCCTCCATCCCACGATCTACCACTACAACGAAGGCCACGCTGCCTTCGCCGGCCTGGAGCGTCTGCGCGAATGCATCCAGGACGAGCATCTCTCCTTCGCCGAAGGCATGGAGCTGGTGCGCGCTTCCGGCCTCTACACCACGCACACCCCGGTCCCGGCCGGCCACGATGCGTTCACCGAGGAGATGATCGGCCGCTACATCGGCCACTATCCTTCCCGGCTCGGCGTCGATTGGCGCACCATGATGAGCCTGGGCAAGATCGATCCCGACAACCACGACGAGAAGTTCTCCATGAGCCATCTCGCCGCCAATCTCTCGCAGAACGTCAACGGCGTGTCCATGCTGCACGGAAAGGTCAGCCAGGAAATCTTCGCCGACATGTATCCGGGCTACCTGCCCGAGGAGCTGTATATCAGCTATGTCACCAACGGCGTCCACTATCCGACCTGGGCTTCCAAGTACTGGAAGGAGCTGCACGCCAAGGTGTTCGGTTCGGAGTTCCAGACGCACCACTACGACAAGAAGTGCTTCGAGGGCATTTATTCCGTGTCCGATGCCGAGATCTGGAATGTCCGCAAGACGCTCAAGAAGGAACTGGTCCGCGCCATCCGCGAGCGGCTGTCCGACCCGCAGCTGAGCGCGCATTACACGCCGCGCGAGGTGGTCACGATCAAGGAGCGCCTGAGCGAGGACGTCCTCACGATTGGCTTCGCCCGCCGTTTCGCCACCTACAAGCGTGCGACGCTGCTCTTCAGCGACCTCGACCGGCTCGACGCCATCGTCAACGATCCCAAGCGTCCGGTGCAGTTCATCTTCGCCGGCAAGGCCCATCCGGCCGACGGCATGGGACAGGACCTCATCAAGCAGATCATCGAGATCTCCAAGGAGGACCGCTTCCTGGGCCGCATCATCTTCGTGCCGGGCTATGACATCACCCTCGCCAAGCGCCTCGTGCAGGGCGTCGATGTGTGGCTGAACAACCCGACCCGGCCGCTGGAGGCCTCCGGTACGTCCGGCGAGAAGGCCGCCATGAACGGCGTGATGCATTTCTCCGTGCTGGACGGCTGGTGGGTCGAGGGCTACAAGGAGGGCGCCGGCTGGGCGCTTTCGCAGGAGAGCACCTACGACGACAACAACTACCAGAACGACCTGGATGCCGCCACCATCTATGCGACCATCGAGAACGAGATCGCCACGACCTACTACGACGTGGATCCGAGCACGAAGCTCTCTCCGGTCTGGATCGGCTATATCAAGAACACGATCGCCCAGGTGGCCTGCAATTTCACGACCAACCGCATGCTGACCGACTACTGCAACCAGTACTACCTTCCGCAGTACAAGCGCACCGTGGAGCTGTCCGCTGACGGCGCCCGCCAGGCCCGCGAGATCGCTGCCTGGAAGCAGATGGTGCTGGCCGAGTGGGACCACATCCGCGTCGTGTCCTGCACGCAGCCGGATGCGTCTTATGTGCTCTCGCAGAAGGATATGCTCAAGACGGAGGTCGTCCTCGACCTGGGCCGTCTCAAGCCCGAGGACGTGGGCGTGGAGATCCTCTTCACCTCGCAGGATGCCAAGGGCGAGCTGCATATCCAGGAAGTGGAGGAGCTGGAAATGGTCCGCTACGAGCACGGTATCGCCACGTATGTCGCCGAGGTGCTCCCCGAGCACACCGGTATGTACCAGGTGGCCAAGCGCGTCTTCCCCAAGAACCCGCGCCTGCCGCACCGCCAGGACTTCCCGCTCGTTAAATGGCTGTAGTCGCCACGGGTTTTTTTGACGGTGTCCATCTCGGACACCGTCAAGTGATACAGGCACTCGTCTCCTGCGCCCGCCGGAAGGGCGAGGAGGCGATTGCCGTTACTTTCTCGCAGCATCCGCGGGCCGTGCTCCAGCAGGATGCGCGGACGCTCCGCCTGCTGAATTCTCCGCAGGAGAAGGAGGCGCTGCTGCGCTCGCTGGGGGTGGACCGGGTGGTGTCGCTGCCGTTCGACCGCGCGTTTGCGCGGCTCTCGGCGGAGCAGTACATCCGGACGGTCCTGCAGGAGCGGCTCGGCGCCACGGTCCTCGTGCTCGGCTATGACAACCGCCTCGGCTCCGACCGGCTCACGCCCGACCTGATCCGGCCGGTGGCGGAGGGCCTGGGGCTGGAGGTTGTCGTTGTCCCCCCGGTGGACGCGGACGCAGTGGAGACGGCAGCAGCCGCTGAAAACCGTAGCCACCCTCGGCTCCGTAAGAGGGAGGGGCCCGACGCCGAAGGCGTTGGGAGGGGTCCGGCGCAGCCGGACGTTTTCAGCGGCTGGCTGCCGCGGAACGGAGCCGCGTCCACCGGGGGGACAATCAGTTCCACCAAGATCCGGGAGGCGCTGGAGAAGGGGAAGGTCGAGGCGGCCGAGGCGATGCTGGGCTATGCGTACCGGCTGCGCGGCGTCGTCGTGGGCGGCAAGCAGCTGGGGCGGACGATCGGCTTCCCGACGGCGAACCTGCGGCTGTATGATCCGATGAAACTGATTCCCGCGCGGGGCGTCTATCTGACGGAGGTGGAAGTGACGGGCCGTCACTTCTGGGGGATGACCAACGTGGCGGAGCCCATCGAGACCCATATTTTCGACTTCGACGAAGATATCTACGGCCTCGACCTGGAGATCCGCTTCCGGCGCTTCCTGCGCGAAATGCGCCCCTTCGACAGCCTGGACGCCCTCAAGGCGCAGCTCACCGCCGACGAAGCCACCTGCCGCGCGTTGCTGGAAACCGCTTCCGAAAAAGGGGAATTCTGATTCCCGGCCCGGGCTTTCATTTGCCGCTTTCCTTTTTTTTCTTTATATTTGCAAAACAAAGTACAAGGGTTCTGCCACGACGGCAGGACTCCTTTTTAGTTGACTGAACGAAAACTTATTATGGCAGAAGTACACTACATGAGCCAGGAAGGGCTGGACAAGCTCAAGAAAGAACTCGCCGAGGCGTTGGCTCAGCGCCCGGTCATCGCGGCGGCCATTGCCGAGGCGCGTGAGAAAGGCGATCTCTCGGAGAACGCCGAATACGAATCTGCGCGCGAAGCGCAGGGCCTGCTTGAACTGAAAATCGCCAAGCTGCAGAACCAGGTCGTGAATGCGAAGGTCCTCGACGCTTCGCTGCTCAACTGCGAGAAAGTCCAGATGCTCAATACGGTCAAGGTGGAGAACCTGGCGAACCACCGCGAGATGGTGTTCACCATCGTGGGGGAGAGCGAGGCCGATTTCTCCAAGGGCAAGCTCGCCGCGACGACGCCGATCGGCAAGGCCCTGATGGGCCACGGCAAGGGAGAGACCGTTGAGGCCAAAGTCCCTTCCGGCATCATGAAATTCAAGATCCTCGATATTACATTCTGATGGCAACGCTCTTTACGCGCATCGCCCAAGGCGAGATTCCGTCCTACAAGGTGGCGGAAAGTGAGGACTTCTACGCATTCCTCGACATCAGCCCCCTGGCGCAGGGGCATACCCTCGTGATTCCCAAGAAGGTGGAGGACGACTACATCTTCCACCTGGATGAGACGACCTATGCCGGTCTGTGGGCCTTTGCCCGCAAGGTCGCCACGGCCCTCAAGGCCGCCGTGCCCTGCAAGCGCGTGGGCGTGGCCGTGCTCGGCATGGAAGTCCCGCACACGCACATCCACCTCGTCCCGCTGCAGACCGAAGGCGACATGGACTTCCGCAAGGAGCGTCCCACCTTCACCCCGGAACAAATGGCGCAGACCGCTGCCGCAATCCTCGCAGAGTATGAAAAATTGCAATAAGATTCTCGCGCTGGCACTCTCCGTGCTGGCCCTGGCCGCCTGCGGCGACAAGGCGCACATCCGCGGCACGCTGGAAGGCGCCCCCAATCGGAAACTGGTCGTCAAGCAATTGGATGTCAACGTCTATCGTGATCTGGATACGATCAAGACCGGCGCAAACGGCGCTTTCCGCTACGATGTGGCGGTGGCTCCCGGCCAGCCGGAGTTCATCTATCTTTTCTACGGCAACACCCGCGTGGCGGGCCTCCTGCTGGAGAAGGGCGAGACCGTGACCGTGCAGGCCGACACGCTCGGCCGCTACACGGTGAGCGGCTCCGAAGGCTCCAGCGAGCTGGCGAAGGTGGAGAAGGCGCAGGCCGACTTCCTCGCCGACCTGGCCGCGCACGAGAGCGAGCCCACGGCCATGACGAAGATCTATGTCCAGCACTATCGCAACAACGTCAAGTATGTCCTGGAGCATCCCTATTCGCTGACCACGGTCCCCGTGCTCTTCGAAAAGCTCGGCGACGACTCCATCTTCTCGCAGAACACGGACGCGATCCTGTTCCGCCAGGCGGCCGACTCGCTGCTGTCCGTGTATCCCGATTCGCGCTATGTCAAGGCCCTCTCTCGGGAGGCGGACCGCCGCGGCCGGATCATGGAGCTCAACAACCAGCTGCAGCAGGCCGGCGAGGCACCCTTCCCCGACATTGTCCTGCCGGACATCAAGGGAGAGCGCCAGGCGCTCAGCAAGGTGGACGCCAAGGTGGTCCTGGTGCATTTCTGGGATGCCGCCGATGCTGCGCAGAAGATGCTGGGCATCGACTCGCTGCTGCCGCTGTACCGGGATTTCCACGCCCGCGGGTTTGAGATCTATTCGGTCTGCGTGACGCCGGACAAGCCGGCGTGGGCTTCCGTCGTCCTGGCGCAGAAGCTGCCCTGGATCAACGTCAACGACGGTCTGGGCGGCGCTTCGCCGGCCGTCATCACCTACGGCGTGACCGAGGTCCCCAATTCCTTCCTGATCGTGAACGGGGAGCTGAGCTCCAAGCCGATCAGCGGGGTGGACGCCCTTCGCAAGGAGCTGGCGCGCCTGCTGAAATAGATTTTGCGGTGGCGCATAATCGATTGACAATCAGGCAAAACTAAAAACTGCGGTGCCTTCGGAAGGTACCGCAGTTTTTGTTATGCGTTCAGGGTCAGTGACTTGTGTGTTACGCGTCAAATTTCGGCTTGAGGATTTCGGAGTAGAGGATCAGCTTTTTCTTGTCGATCTCCAGCTTCTGCTGCGCCCCGTCCTCCGACTCCGTCTGTTTCTTCGCCTCCCGGTGGATGGCACGCTGTCCTTCTTCAGATGACGATTCCGTTTGGCTCCGGTCGGGGAGGTCGCCCCGGAAAACGTCCGGCTGCGGCGTATCAGTCGATCCGGAGGACCTGCCCGGAAAACCGTAGCCACCCTCGGCTCCGTAAGAGGGAGGGGCCCAACCGGCAGGTTGGGAGGGGTCCGGCGCAGCCGGACGTTTTCCGGGCAGGTCTTCCGGATCGTCCTCCGCATCCGGCGGAAAGACCGGGCGGGCCTGGACGGGAGGGACGCCTTTCTGCTTCTTGGCGCGTTTGTCAAGAAGCGAGATCACCAGGGGAATGGCGAAAAACAATATGGGTACCAATGCCTCCCAGTCCATACCTCAAAGATACGAGTTCGGAGGGAAAAATCCAACTAAAATAGTTTCTTACGGCTGACCGTGGCGACGAAGTCCTTGAGGTAGAACGGCTCGAAGTACGCCACGTCCCGGAAATGCCCGGCCTCGAACTCCCGCAGGGCGGGGGAGAGCATGGCGGAAGCGCGCGGGCAGGCCTGCACGAAACGGGCGCCCGGCGCATCAAGCAGTTCGCGGCATTTCCCGGCGCCGTCGCCGATGAAAAGCACGGGCCCGGCAGCCCGCTCCTCCCGGAAACCGTCCGCATCGACCACGCGCGGCTCTACTTCTGTAAGCCGCTCTCCGTCAGGCGTATAGACGGCCGTATAGACTTCCATCCGCCGGGCGTCCACCATGGGGACCACATAGCGGCAGCCCTCAGGCAGGAGCCCGTCGGCCTGCGCCTGGGCCACCAGCACGTCCAGCGTCCCGACCGACAGCAGCGGCACGCCGGCGGCGAAACAGATCCCCTTGGCCGTGGACACGCCCACCCGCAGTCCCGTATAGGAACCGGGGCCGGCGCTCACGCACACGGCGTCGAGATCCGCGGCCCGCAGGCCCCCTTCCTGCAGGACTTCCTGCACGTACGGGGCGGTCAGGGCCGCGTGGGCGCGCGGCTCGGTGCTTTCCCGGGCGGCCACGATGCGGCCGTCCCCGGCGAGCGCCACCGAACAGAGCGCGGTGGACGTCTCGATGAGCAGGATCCTGCTAGGCATTCGGCGCAGCTTCGGTCCCGCCCGTGACGAAGGTCTTGAGGATCGGGAAGATCTGGTTGGCGATGTCCCGCAGGGTGGTATAAACCACGGCGTTCTCCGTGACTTCGGGTTTGACGAGGTGCAGCGAGCTGTTGAGCGTCTCGAAGAGCATGATGAGCAGCCCGAGGATGAGTCCCACCTTGAGGACGGCGAATACCAGGCCGAGCAGCCGGTTGAGGAAGCCCAGCGAGAGCGCTTGCATCGCCTTGGTGATCAGCGAGGCGATCAGGTTGAGCAGCAGGGCGGCTACGATGGCGATGAGCACGAAGCTGATGACGTTGAGCACGGTAGGATCCAGCGTGATGTGCGTGCCGAGCCAGGCGGCCAGCGGCTTGGAGAAGTGGAAGGCCGCCCAGGCGGCGATCAGGATCGCCACCAGATCCACGACCTGCTTGACGAAACCCTTGGAGATGCCGCTGACGATCGCAGGGACGAAGCAGAGCAGGAGAATGATGTCCAGAATAGCCATATTTTTGCTAAAATGTATAGAAATCGTTAAATTTGCGGGCTATAATACAAGTGCAAAATTAGATAAAAAATATGACATTCAAAGAATATAACGGCTTGGACTTGGTCTCTGTGGGCAAAGAAGTGCTGGATCGCTGGCGTGAGCGTCATGCTTTCGAGCGTTCGCTCGCACTGCGCGAGGGAGCTCCGGAGTTCATTTTCTTCGAAGGTCCTCCTTCTGCCAACGGCATGCCGGGCATCCACCACGTGATGGCCCGCTCCATCAAGGACGCCGTCTGCCGCTACAAGACGCAGGCGGGATTCAAGGTGCGCCGCCGCGCCGGCTGGGACACCCACGGCCTGCCGGTCGAGCTGGGCGTCGAGAAGAAGCTCGGCATCACCAAGGAGGACATCGGGAGCAAGATCTCCGTCGCGGACTACAACCGCACCTGCCGCGAGGAGGTGATGAAATACACGGCCGAATGGCGCAGCCTGACGGAGCGCATCGGCTACTGGGTCGATATGGACGACCCCTACATCACCTACGACAACCGTTATATCGAGACGCTCTGGTACCTGCTCAAGGACATCTACGGCAAGGGCCTGCTCTACAAGGGCAAGAGCATCCAGCCCTACAGCCCCGCCGCGGGCACGGGCCTGAGCACGCACGAGTTGAACCAGCCGGGCTGCTACCGTGACGTCAAGGACACCACCTGCACGGTGCAGTTCAAGGTGAAGGGGGAGGAAGAACTCTATTTCCTCGCCTGGACGACGACGCCCTGGACCCTCCCGTCCAACACGGCCCTCTGCGTGGGCCCCAACATCGACTACGTCAAGGTCCGCTCCGCCAACCCCTATACCGGCGCTCCGGCGACCTATATCGTGGCTGCGGCGCGCGTGGAGGCGCTTTTCGGACCGAAGGTCCCCTTCGAAGTGCTTCCCGGCACCCTGAAGGGCAGCGAACTGGAGGGGCTGCGCTACGAGCAGCTGATCCCCTGGTTCCGCCCGGACGGAGACGCTTTCCGCGTCATCCTCGGCGACTACGTGACCACGGACGAAGGCACGGGCATCGTGCACATCGCTCCGACCTTCGGCGCCGATGACGCCAAGGTGGGCCGTGCCGCCGGCATTGCCGCCCTGCAGGTCATCGACCGCAACGGCGACCCGCAGGCGCAGGTCGATCTGCAGGGCCGCTTCTTCCGTCTGGAAGACCTGGACCCGCAGTATGTCGCCACGCACGTGAGCCCGGACTATGCCGAATGGGCCGGCCGCTATGTCAAGAACGCTTACGACAGCTCCCTCGCCCCGGATGCCCCGACCCTGGACATCGACCTCTGCGTCATGCTCAAGGCCGCCGGCAAGGCGTTCCGGATCGAGAAGCACGTCCACTCCTATCCGCACTGCTGGCGCACCGACAAGCCGGTGCTCTACTATCCGCTGGACAGCTGGTTCATCCGGACCACGGCCGTGCGCGAGCAGATGATGGCCCTCAACGAGGGCATCACCTGGAAGCCGGAATCGACCGGAACGGGTCGTTTCGGCAAATGGCTGGAGAACATCCAGGACTGGAACCTCAGCCGCAGCCGCTACTGGGGCACGCCGCTGCCCGTATGGCGCACCGAGGACGGCAAGGAAGAAATCTGCATCGGCAGCGTGAAGGAGCTGTATGCGGAGATCGACAAGGCCGTGGCCGCCGGCTTCATGGCCTCCAACCCCCTGCGCGACCGCGGATTCGACCCGGCCGACATGTCCAAGGAGAACTACGACCGGATCGACCTGCACCGTCCCTACGTGGACGAGATCTTCCTGGTCAGCCCGTCCGGGCGCAAGATGACGCGCGAGACGGACCTGATCGACGTGTGGTTCGATTCCGGCGCCATGCCGTATGCCCAGACGGGCCTGCGCGGCATCGACAGCCCGGACTTCGGCAGCACGGCCGACTTCATCGCCGAAGGCGTCGACCAGACCCGCGGGTGGTTCTACACCCTGCACGCCATCCACACGATGGTCAGCGGCACGCCCGCCTTCAAGCGCGTGATTTCCAACGGACTCGTGCTTGACAAGAAGGGCGAGAAGATGAGCAAGCGCCTGGGCAACGCCGTGGATCCCTTCCAGGCGATAGACAAGTACGGCGCCGATGCGCTCCGCTGGTACATGATGACCAACGCCCAGCCCTGGGACAACCTCAAATTCGACGAAGCCGGGGTGGAGGAGGTGCGCCGCAAGTTCTTCGGCACGCTGTACAACTCCTACTCCGTGTTTGCGCTGTACGCCAATATCGACGGCTTCGACCCGGCGGCGGAGGCCGTGCCCTATGAGCACCGCCCGATGTTCGACCGCTGGATCATCAGCCGGCTGAATACCCTCGTGAAGGGTGTCGTGGCCGCTTACGAGGACTATGACATCACGGCGGCGGGCCGCCTGGTGCAGGATTTCGTCTGCGACGACCTGTCCAACTGGTACATCCGCCTCAACAAGAAGCGCCTCTGGGGGGCCGGGATGAGCGAAGACAAGCTGTCCGCCTACCAGACGCTTTACGAGGTCCTCAAGGGCGTGGCCCTGCTGGGCGCCCCGATTGCGCCGTTCTATATGGAGCGGCTCTGGCTGGACCTCGTGCCCGGGGCCGACTCTGTGCACTACTGCCCGATGCCCGGCTACGACGCCACGCTCGTGGACGAAGGCCTGGAGGAGAGCATGGGCTTCGCCCAGAAGGCTTCCTCGATGGTGCTGGCCCTCCGCAAGAAGGTGGGCATCAACGTCCGCAAGCCGCTCGCCAAGGTGCTCGTCCCCGTGATCGACGACTCCGTCAAGGAGCACATCCAGCGGGTGAGCGACATCTTCCTGACCGAAGTCAACGTCAAGCAGATCGAGTACCTGCACGACACCACGGGCATCATCACCAAGAAGATCAAGCCCAACTTCAAGACGCTGGGCAAGATCTACGGCAAGCAGATGAAGGAGATCGCCGCCGCGTTCGGGCAGCTCTCCCAGGAAGAGATCGCCGCCATCGAGCGCGCCGGTGCGGAATATGTGCTGCACCTGCCCTCCGGCGACGTGACCCTCTCCAAGGGCGATTACGAGATCCATTCCGAAGACATGCCCGGCTGGCTCGTCGCCACCGAAGGCACGCTCACGCTCGCGCTGGACATCGTCCAGACGCCGGAGCTGGTGCGCGAAGGCCACGCCCGGGAGCTGATCCATCCGATCCAGACGCTCCGCAAGGACAGCGGTTTCGAGGTCACGGACCGGATCGATACCGTCATTTATGCCGACGGCGCCGCTGCGGAGGAGATCCGCGCCGCGCTGGCCGAATACGCGGACTATGTGTCCGCCCAGACCCTCTCGCTCTCCCTGGAGCAGCGGCCGCTCGCCGACGCTCCCGCCGGAGCGGCGGAAGTGGAATGGGGAGAGGGTACCGTCCGCATCCAAGTCCAGAAACACACAAACAACCTTTCATAGTATGGAAAAAGTTGACCAAAATCCGGGACAGAAGACCCGCTACTCTGATGCAGAACTCGCTGAGTTCAAGGTGATTATCGAAGAGAAGCTCGCCAAGGCGAAGGCCGAATACAATACTCTCCGCCAGGTGGTGATGCACAATGGTACCAACGACATCGAGGACACGACCCCGTCCTTCCGGACGGTCGAGGATGACGGCGCTTTCCAGCTTTCCAAGGAGGAAGCCAGCCAGATGGCCCAGCGCCAGTACAAGTTCATCCAGAACCTGGAAGCTGCGCTGGTGCGTATCGAGAACAAGACCTACGGCATCTGCCGCGTGACCGGCAAGCTCATCCCCAAGGAGCGCCTGCGCCTGGTCCCGCACGCCACCCTGACCGTCGAGGCCAAGGAGATGCTGGCCAAGCAAGGCAAGAATTAGGATGAAGAAGCCGTCCCAAGGCACCCGGCTGCTGTTGCTCGGCATCCTGCTGGTGGTCGTGGACCAGGTGATCAAGTACCTGGTCAAGACCAACATGGAGCTGGGTGAGCAGATCTATGTGATCGGGCAGTGGTTCCGGCTCTGTTTCGTGGAGAACGAGGGCATGGCCTTCGGCATGGCGTTCGGCGGACAGGTGGGCAAGTTCCTCCTGTCCCTGTTCCGCATCGTGCTGAGCGGCGCTCTGATCTGGTGGATCCGCTCCCTGTGCAAGAAGGAAACCACGCCGACGGGCGTACTCGTGGGCCTCACGCTGATTACTGCCGGCGCCATCGGCAACATCATCGATTCCCTTTTCTACGGCCTGATCTGGGGCTATGCACCGTTCATGTTCGGCAAGGTGGTCGATATGTTCTTCTTCCCGATCATCCGGGACGGAGCGCGGGTCATCTTCTTCAGTCCGGTGTTCAATTTCGCCGACTCCTGCGTGACCGTCGGCGCGTTCTACCTGATTCTGTTCCAGTGGAAATTCTTTGCGAAGGACGAGAAGAAAGTAGAGAAAAAACACTAACTTTGCAGCCCTTTCCGGAGGTGTGGCCGAGTGGTCGATGGCGGCAGTCTTGAAAACTGTTGAACGGCAACGTTCCGGGGGTTCGAATCCCTCCGCCTCCGCGCAATGCAAAACAATCCGGCGCCGCATGCAATGCGGCGCTTTTTGTATGCCGGGACATCCGTCGGGAGCTTGCTCCCGAAAGGAGGTACCGGCATACAAAAAAGGCGGATTCCGCCTCGGATTGTTTTGCTCCCGGACAGGAGGGAAAAGGCCCGCGCAGCGGGGCTAATCCCTCCGCCTCACCGCTTCGCCGCTTCGGGCCTTCGGCCCTCAAAAGCCCCGCCCGGATGAAATGGATTGACAAACAGGCGGGTCTTCCCGAGAAATGTGAAGCCCGGGCCTGTCAGCAGGTCCGGGCTTCGGTTATAATGGGATCTTGTAAAGAATTCCTAGAAGAGGAAGGCGATGCCGGCGGTGAGGCGGTTGCGGTGCTGGGAATAGTCAGCGCTTCCCGTGTAGCGGTTCAGCATACCGAAGTCATAACCGACGGTGAAACGGAAGTTGTCGTGGAACTCGCAGCCGATGCCGCCGCCGAGCATGATGTCGAAACGGCCGTAGCTTTCGTTGTCGTAGTTGTTGACGGTGCCGCCTTCGACCTTGATGCCGACGACGTCAGCGGAGACCTTCGTCGTGGAGGCGAGACCGACGGAAGCGGTCGGGCCGGCATAGACAAAGAGGCGGAAGTCGCTGGACAGGTCCGTGCCGTAGCTGAAGGTCAAGGGGATGTTGATGTAGTGCTCGGTCTCGCGGCCGCTGATATTCAGGACGCTGGCGGAAGCCACCTCGTTGGCGGTCAGGAATTCATAATAGACGCCCGGGGTGAAGTTGAGGCCGGCGGCCAGGGGAGCGGTGTAGCTGATACCTGCGTAGAAGCCGTTGCCGGCGGTGCCGGTGGTCTTGCTGTCATTGCCGAGTTTGACGATGTCGGTGGAGTTGACATAGCCGGCGCCGACGCTCATCTGAGCGAATGCGGACGTACCGGCGAGCAGCATCAGGGCTGCGGAAAGAAGGGTTACAATCTTTTTCATATCTTAAAATTGTATTGTAGGATCATTGTAGAATCCGCAATAAAGGATGAAAACCATGCGCCAATCGTTGCATGGCTCTGTCAAAAAACTCCATATTGTAGAATTTTGGCGCATTGTGATTGAATGTGGACCCTGCTTGAGGAATGCGGTCAGCTGCGGTTTTTCACGCGCCGGCATGTCCTTATGAAAGCAAGCTTTCAACGGACACGCCATCACGCAAAAACGCCGCACACAGTGCGGCGCCTTGATTTGCATTGCATAGCGCGGTGAGTGAGGGATTCGAACCCCCGGTACGTTGCCGTACACCTGTTTTCGAGGCAGGCTCCTTCAACCACTCGGACAACTCACCAGTTGGTTTGGGATTGCAAAGGTATGAAAAAATTTGCGATTTTCGCAAAAATGGTCTATTTTTGCATTCCCATTGAGGAGACAGGGGCGTAGCTCAGTTGGTTCAGAGCGCTTGAGTCACATTCAAGAGGTCATCGGTTCGACCCCGATCGTCCCTAC
>CAMHIP010000051.1 GCA_946185205.1 uncultured Bacteroidales bacterium
GCCGGGAACTGGCCTGGGGCTACCTGCAGCTGGACGGTGCCAAAAGCGTCTATTACGCCCGGCAGGCGATGGCGGTCGGCCAAGAGCTGGGCGGGCAGAGTACGGTTTTCGACATGTCCATCCTGATCGGCCAGTGCTTCTGGGCTTCGGAGCGCTACGACAGCGCCCGGGTCCACTACAGCCGCGCGGAGTCCGTGCTGCAGGAAATGGAGGCGTCCTGGGCCGACCCGGACCCGCACGACCTGGAAGCCAACCAGGCGCGCCTGTGGGGAACCCTCGGCAATTTCTACGCCGCCCAGGACTCCCTGGAACAGTTCGCGTATTATTACGGCAAGGCTGGGGAACTCTTCGAGAAATGGGGCTGGTGGGAGGACTGCTCCACGCTGCACCGCAACATCGGAGAGGTCTATACGGACATCGGCGACTTGAAAAGCGCCAGGCCGGAATACGAGAAGGCCCTTGCCTTTGCGCAGCAGTCCGGGGATTCGCTCATCATCGCGCGCGCCATGTACGGACTGGGCCGCTGGTACCATGAATCCGGAAAAACCACCAAGGCCCTGGAGTACCTGACCCAGGCCGAGGAGTATTTCGGGGGACACGCCCTGGAAGAGTCTTTTGCCCACGCGGATACCCTGGCCATCATGAATGCCGCCCACAGGGACCTCTACCGCAATGCCCGGATGCTGGCGATCGCCGCATTCCTTGTGCTTCTGCTCTTCCTCGGCGGCACGCTGCTGGTCCGGCGACTCCGGCTCACCCGGCAGGAACTCACCGAGACCACGGCCGTGCTGGACGAGACCATCGAGGAACTGCGGCCGGCGGCAGCGGAAGAACAGGTGGATCTCAATGACCGGGAGAAAGCCATCGCCCGGCTGTTGGTGGAGGGAAAGAGTACCAAGGAGATCGCCGAGGCGGTCCACCTGGGCGTGAACACGGTGCTCTGGTACCGCAAGCGGCTGTATGCCAAGTTCGATGTGCACAATGCCGCGGCCTTCTCGACGGAAATCAACCGGCGCGGCATCCTGGATTAGCTGTCTGCCGGTTTGTTTCTAAAAAAGGCACATCCCTGCAAGGATGTGCCTCGAAAAACGTTCCGGGAAACGGAATTTATTTTACCTCGATCGTGACGATGCGGCCCTTGATCGGAGCGTCGCCGGGCATGACGTCGGCCTTGGTCTCGATGTTGTCGGGGTTGAAGGCGAACTGCTTGACGAGATAGTTCTTCACGAACTCCGCACGCTGCTTGGAGATCCGGTCATTGGCTTCACGGGTCCCGGTGCCGAGGTCGGCGCAGCCGGTGATGAGGAGTTTCTGATCCTTCTTGAAGGTATTCTCGGCATAGTACTCCAGACGGGCGAGCTCGCGGCCGGTAAGGGTGCTCTTGCCCAGGTCGAAGTACAGGATCTCCGGCGTGGCGGGAGCGACCTCTTTGACCTCGGTCTCGGTGAAGCGGCCGTCGTTGTAGTCGTAGGTCTTGCCGTCCTGGAGGTTGTCGAACTTGGCCAGACGGCCGGCGAGGGCGGCGGCCTTCTTGTCGGCCTCACCCAGTTTGGCGTTGACGGAGTTCAGCTGCTCACGCAGGCTGGCGAGGACGCTGGGATCCGGGCCGGCGACGACCGGAGCGGGACGGTTGAAGCTGCGCTTGCCGAGGTCGAAGACCAGACCGACCGTTGCGCTCGGGAAGAAGGCGAAGCGGCCGGAGCCGTTGGTGCGGAAGGCCTTCTCGGGAGCGACGGGCAAGGAGAGGTCGAGGGCAATGCTCACGTGGTTGCCCACGCGGAACTGGTTCAACAGACCGGGGGCCATGGCGTAGGTCCAGCGGTGAGCCCTGTCGGCGACACCGCCGAGCACACCCGCCTGCAGATAGACGATGGGGTTCCAGACGCGGTTTTCCTTGTAACCGGCGAACGCGTTGGCGAGGTTCCACATGCCGTCCACGTGGATGTAGTGCTCCATGAATTTCTTGTCACCGGCGAACCAGGTCGCGGTCTGGGAGGCGGCCACGTTCTGGACGCCGTGATAGCCGAAGCGGAAACCGACGGCCGGGGTGAACCATTTGCCGAAGTTGATTTCGGCGGCCGGAGCGACCTTGCCGAAGCTGGCGTTGTCATACATCAGGTTGATGCCGCCGCCGACACCGATGAACCAATTGTCCTTGCCGGCATTGGTCAGGTACGGTCCGCGATTCTGTGCAGAAGAAAGGGAAGCAGAGGCGAGCAGGGCTGCCGCTGCAAAAAGAATAGATAAGGTCTTTTTCATAAAAACAATAAATGTACTAACCGGCGCAAAGTTAAGCTTTTTCGCGGGAATGGCAAAATAAAAGCTCAGAAGGAGCATCCGGCCGACCACTCCAGGCAGTAGGACCGGTCGAACGAGTGCGCGCGCATGTCGAGGCCGGCGTAGAAGCCGGTCCGGCCGAAACGGTAGCGCACGCCGATCTTCTGGAAGGTGCGTCCGACATCTTCGGTCAGCCCCGTGCGCTTGAAAAGGTAGGCGCCCCAGATGATGTGGGCGGCTACCTGCCGGTAGCGGAATTCCTGGATCAGGTAGAGCCCCGCCCGCAGCGGGGAATAGCCCCGCGGGTCTTCCCTGCCCTCGAGGATCAGGTCCGTTTCCCGGTAGTTGTTGGCGTTGTAGCCCAGTTCGGCTCCGACGCCGGTGGCGAAGATGGGGGTATAACGCCAGCTCAGTTCCACGCCGGCGAGCAGGCGGGCGCGGGACGGCACCGTGCTGTCGGCGGGGAGCGGCCCTCCCTCTTCGGCGCGCTTGAGCGCCGCATCCAGCTCGACCGGGCAGCTGTGCACGCCGGCTGCGGCATAGACGTTCCAGTGGAGGCCTTTCCCGAAATCGGGCTGCTCCGGCTTCGGCAGCTGCCGGCCGGGGACCCAGGCCGTTTCGGACAGATGATAGCGCAGGCCTGCCCCGAAGGCCATTTCGTTGATGCCCAGATTGGGGGCGCGCAGCATACCGTTGGAATGATGGGTCAGATAGGCCCCGGCCTGCAGTTCCCAGTGCGGGCTGATCAGCCAGCCGGCCTGCAGCCCGGCGCCGATCAGGGCAAACAACCGGGAGCCTACATATAGATTGAAAGGATTGCGCCCGATCTCGAAACGCTCCCCCGTAAACGCGAGCCCCAGTTCGACCAGCGGCCCGAAGCGGAAGCGGGAGGTCCGCACGAAATCAAACCGGGCGGAGCCGTAGAGGTTGAGGATGTCTCCCAGGCGGGAATCATGCTTGAATGCAAGACTGCCCTGCCGGGCATAGGAAAGGCCCAGCGAAAAGACGGGATAGTTCCAGGCGCGGTTGTACCAGGCGCCCTGGGGATCATCCGGTCGGGTGGAATAGTCGAGAGACAGGCCATAGATGCCATAGTCATAACTGGAGAGCAGATTGTCGTAGATGCCCTGCCCGTCCAGGATATGGCTGAAGCGTCCGTAGGCCCCGATGTCCAGGTGCTCCCGGTCGATCGGCTGCGCACCCGCAAACGGACCGGCGGCGAGCAGGCCGGTGACCAGGAGGAGAAGGATGCGGCGCCGGGGCATGTCTCAGATGGTCAGGTCCTCCGCCGTCAGTTTCGGGACGTAGTGGATGCCGTCGCGGCGGTAGTAGCCCAGCTCGTCGCCTTCGTGCACAGGGACAAGTTCGATCCGCTCGGCCGGCTTGCCCACGGCGAGCACGCAGACGGGCTCGAACGGAAGCGCCAGGACCTCCCGGAGCGGCTCCCGGTCGAAATTGCGGATGATCAGCCCGCCCAGCCCCATCTCCACGGCCTTCAGCAGCATGCTTTGGAGCGAGATGCCGAGGTCGATGTCGATGCCGGGGTTCTCCGGCACGGTGGAGCAGACCACGATGAAGGCCTCCGGCTCCGTCCCCGGGAAAGGAAGCTGCAGATGCGGCAGCCCCCGTCCCATCCGGATGTGCTTGTTGACCTGGTCCGCCTCGGGGCCCTTGACGACGGGCCGGAAGCGCAGGCGCTGCAGGTTGACGCTGGACGCGACCCGGGTGTTGACGGCGATCATCGCGTCCAGCTGGCGCCGGTGCACGACGTGGTCCTTGACGAACCCGCGGTAGCTGCGGTTGTGCAGCAGCAGGGTGTCCAGAGACGGCCGCCGGGGAGCGGACTTGTGCCCCCCGGACGGACCGAATACTTCTTCGTAGCGCTTCTCGAGATAGTTGTCTGCCATCAGCCGATCTTCTCCATCAGCGCGAGGACGCGTTCCCGGTTCTCCTCGATGGTGCCGGCGTCCACATCCACATCCCAGTATTTGCCGGCGGCCTTGTAGTAGCCGATGAGGGGTTCGGTCTGGCTGTGGTAAGTGCGGATCCGGTTGCTGACCGTCTCGTCGGAAGCATCGTCGGCGCGGCCCTCGATGATGGCGCGGCCCTTGATGCGCTGGCGGATCGTTTCATCGTCGATCATGAGGCCGACGACGGCGGTCACGCTCTCACCCCGCTTCTCCAGAATCTTGTCCAGGTCGGCGGCCTGGGCGAGGTTGCGCGGGAAGCCATCCAGCAGGAAGCCGTCCACGCCTTTGATGGTATCGAAAGCGGTCTCGATCATCCCTTCCACGACGGAATCGGGCACGAGCGAACCCGCATCGATGAGCGTCTTGGCCTGTTTGCCGAGCTCGGTGCCTGCGGCAATCTCGGCGCGGAGCAGTTCTCCCGTGGAGATGTGCTTGAGGTTGTACTTCTGGGCGAGGGCTCCCGCGTGGGTGCCTTTTCCGGCGCCCGGAGGGCCGAAGAGAATGTAATACTTCATGGGTTGTTCGTCTAAAACGTAGATATCTCTGATGTTGCGGCCGAGCTCGTTGTAGTCGAGTCCGAATCCGACGATGAAGGCGTTGGGAATCTCCAGGCCCACGTAGTCCAGCTTCACCGGCTTGTCATACACGTCGGGCTTGAGGAGCATGGTGCAGATGCGGACCTCCGCCGCACCTTCCTTGTCGATGAGCATTTCCTTGAGCGCCACGATGGTGTTGCCGGTGTCCACGATGTCCTCGCAGATGATCACGCGGCGGCCGCGGACGCTGGAAGTCAGTCCCATCACGTTCAGGACCGTGCCGGTGGACTGGGTCCCCTGGTAGGAGGAGAGCTTGATCGAGATCAGCTGGCAGGGGAAATCGAGCCGCTGCAGCAGCTCTCCCGTAAAGGGAATGGAGCCGTTGAGTACACACAGGATGACGGGAATGTCCTGGCAGCCGTGGAAGTCGGCGTTGATCTCCCGGGCCACGCCGTCGATGGCATCCATGATGCGCTGGTGACGGATATAGGGCTTGAATGTTTTGTCGAGCAGTTTGATTTTTTCGTCCTTCATGGGATGATGTCAAAATAATGCCCGAATTTACGAAATAATTTTCTATTTTTGGAAAGAAACTTTGTACGAGCTATGAAAAGACTCCTGCTCTTGCTGGCCCTGTCGGGCCCCGCGGGCTTTCAGCAAGCCCTGCTGACCCTCACCGGCGCTTCCTGCGTCGAAGAACTCTCCGAAGACGAAATGCAGCGTTACCAGTCCCTGGCCGCGCATCCCGTCGATCTCAACCTGGCCGGCCGCAGCCGCCTGCTGGCCACCGGCCTGCTCACCCCCTACCAGGTGGCCTCGCTGCTGGACTACCGCAGCCGGACCGGCGACATCCTGTCCTGGACGGAACTGGCCCTGGTCGATGGTTTCAACGAGAAACTGGTCTCCGCCCTGCGGGAATTCGCCGTGCTGGGGCTGCGGGACGCTCCGCCCGGACGCCGGGACGACCGGCGGCTGCGTCAGACGGTGCAGCTCCGGGGGACGCTGCGCGGCGACGGGACGGCCGCCGGCGGCGTCAAGTATGAAGCCGCCTGGGGCGAGCGGGCGGCGCTATACCTCTCCGCGCGGAACACGCTGCAGGAGCCCGTGCCGGGCTTCCCCACCTTCAGTGCCGCCTATTATGGAAAGCGGGCGCTCGGGCAGCTCGTCGTCGGCCATTTCAACGCGCGCTTCGGACAGGGGCTCCTGCAGTGGAGCGGCTTCTCCCTGAGCGGCTACAGCGCGGTCGGCGCCTTCCGGAAGAACGGGACGGGACTCTCCCCCACCGGCTCCTTTTCCCCGTCGCTGCTGGGCCTGGCCGCCGAATGGAATTTCGGCCCCTGGAGTCTTTCCACGGCTTATTCCTGGACCGGAAACCGTCCCGTCGCCAACCTGACGCGGACCTGGCGCCGGGCGACGGCCGGCCTGACGGCGACCTCGGACGGGGCCTCGCTCGAAGCGCGGATCGGCCTGCCGGGCTGGAGCCTGTTCGGCGAGGCGGCCTGCACCTGGACCGGGCAGCCGTCCGTGCTGGCCGGCGCCTTTCATGTGCCCGCTTACGGTCGGCGTCTCGCGCTGCTGGCCCGCTGGTACGGCCCTGCGGACAAGCGCTGGAGCGGCGTGGCGGCCGGTTTCGAGGCCCCCGCTTTCAGCGTCACGGCGGATGCCGGCCTGCGCACGGACACGGGCGCCCGGCAGTTCAGGACGGTGCTGCAGTGGCAGCCCGCCCTGGAGGTCCGCTCGGTCCCGCTGAAGCCCGGTGTACGCCTGGCCGTCCGGTACCGCCCGGAGGACGGCGCGCCGCTGCGCACCGAGCTGCGCGGCTCTGTCGAGGCGCAGCGCGGGCCCTGGCTGCTCTCCGGCCGCTACGATGCCGTCTGGTGCCGCGGCTTCGCCTGGCAGTGGTACGCCGAGGCCGCCCGGAAGAGCGATGTCTGGGCGCTCTACCTGCGGGGCGGTCTTTTCAAGGTGGATGACTGGGAAGACCGGATCTATGTCTATGAACGGGACGCTCCCGGCTCGTTCAACGTCCCGGCCCGCTACGGGCGCGGCTGGAATGCCTCCCTCTATGCCGCCTGGCACATAGGCCGGCACCACAGTCTCTGGCTGCGCCTGGAGACGGTCCGCTATCCTTGGAACCTCACGGAAAAAGAAAGCCGGACCGAAGTCCGGCTGCAGTATCGCTACAGATATTGAAGGGTCTTCTCCATCTGGATGCCGCGGGAGCCCTTGACGAGCACCACGGCACTCTGGATGGGATGCGCGGCCAGGTGTTCCGCCAGCGCCTCCGAGGTCGGGAACCAGGCCTCCTCCCCTGCCGGCAACTCTGCGAGCGCCTTGCTGAACTCCTCGCCCACCAGGCAGGCGGCGATGCCGTCCGTCCGGAGCTGCTGCACCACTTTCACATGTTCGGCAACGGACTCCGCGCCCAGTTCGCGCATGTCGCCCAGCAGGGCGAGCTTGGCTTTCGCCTCGACATGGCGGAAATTGTCCAGCGCCGCGCGCATCGAAGAAGGATTGGCGTTGTAGGCATCCACGATGAGGGTGTTGCGCTCCGTACGGACCATCTGCGAACGGTTGTTGGTCGGAACGAACTCCGCGATGGCGTCGATGGCATCGCGCCGGTCCACGCCGAAGTACTCGCCCACCGCCAGGGCGGCGAGGACGTTCGTGGCGTTGTAGGCGCCCACGAGTTGCGTACGGACCAGATTGCCTCCTACGCGAAGCCGCAGGAAAGGCACGTCCGGTGACGAAGGGAGGATCTCCACCCCCTGGTACGTGATGCCGTATCCGAAGATGTGGCAGGGCTGCTGCGCGGCCATTTCCCGGAGGTCGGCGTCATCCTCATTGAGGAAGATGACGGAACCGCGCTGTCCGCCCAGCCATTTGTACAGCTCGCCCTTGGCGGCCTTGACGCCCTCGAAGGAGCCGAATCCCAGCAGGTGGGCGCGTCCCACGTTGGTGATCAGGCCGTAGTCCGGCCGGCTGACCTGCACCAGCTTGGCGATGTCGTCGGGATGGCTGGCACCCATCTCGATCACGGCGATCTCCGTGTCCGGGGTGATGGACAGCAGCGAGAGGGGCACGCCGATGTCGTTGTTGAGATTGCCCTGCGTGGCGGTCACGCGGTATTTCTTCGCGAGCACGGCCGCGATGAGGTTCTTGGTGGTGGTCTTGCCGTTGGTCCCGGTCAGGCCGATGACGGGCAGCTTGCCGTCGCGCACGTGGGTGCGGTGCCAGACGGCCAGGTCGCGCAAGGTCGTGAGCGGATCCTCCACGCGGATCAGCCTGTCATCCTGAGCCTGCCGAAGGATCTCCGCATCCGCATTGACCACCGCCCAGGCGGCCCCGGCTTCCAGCGCCTTCAGCGCATAATCGTTCCCGTCGAAATTCTCTCCCCGCAGGGCGAAGAAGATCTCTCCCCCGCGGATGGCCCTGCTGTCGGTCGTCACGCGCCCGCCGCAGGCCAGGTATTTTTCGTATAACTTCTCCATTTTCTTTATTTTACACCGGTGCTGCCGAATCCGCCGGCACCGCGCTCCGAATCCGCCAGTTCGGCGGTTTCTTCCCATTCGATCACTTCGTGACGCGCCAGCACCAGCTGCGCGATGCGTTCGCCGCGTTCGACCACGAACGCCTCCTGCCCCAGGTTGACGAGGATCACGCAGACCTCGCCCCGGTAGTCGGCATCGATGGTGCCGGGTGCATTGAGCACCGTCACGCCCTTTTTGGCGGCCAGGCCGCTGCGCGGACGCACCTGCACTTCATAGCCGGCCGGGATCTCCAGATAGAGCCCGGTGGGTACGACGGCGCGTCCCAGGGGCGGCAGTACGATCGGCTCCGCGTTGTCCGCCCGGACGTCCAGTCCGGCGGCGAGCGGCGTTGCGTAGGCGGGCAGCGGGTTGCCGCCCTTGTTGATGACTTTGACTTTCATGTTCTTATCTGTCATTCGTTTCTCTCTTCCGTCATTCCCGGCGAATCTCATCCGCTATTTGCAGGCCCTCCTGTACAGGAACGCCGCCACGACGGTGAACAGCAGGTTCGGCAGCCACAGGGCGATCCCGGGCGGCAGCGTGTCCGTATAGACGAACATCTCGCTCATCCGCAGGAAGAAGATATAGGAGAAGGCCAGGCCGATGCCGATGCCGATGTTCCAGCCGATGCCGCCCCGCCGCTTGCGGGCCGACAGGGACACGCCGATGATGGTCAGGATGATGGCGGAGAAGGGCATGGTCAGGCGGCGCTGCCGCTCGATGGCGGCATACATGACGTTGGCGTCGCCGCGCATCCGCTGCGTGGCGATGAGCTCGTTGAGCTGCCCGATGGTCAGGGTCTCCACCGTCTTCTCGTTGTTGAATAGGTCTTTGATTTTCAGCGCGATGACCGTATCCACCTGGTCCTGGTACCGGACGTTGTCCTTGAGCCCGCTTGTGTAGTCCCGGGTGATGACCTTGCGCAGGTGCCATCCGTCCATGGTCGTGTCCCAGGCCGCGCTCTCGGCGCTCACTTTCCGCAGCAGCCGGTGTCCGTCCATGTCTTCGATGGTGAACTTGTAGGCCGTGTTGTTCCAGCGGCTGAAGGATTCGATATAGACGAAGGTACCGGGCGAGATCTGGTAGTGGATGTTGCGGAGGTTGTAGGAATTGTGCCGCTTGATGAACTTGGCCTCGAATTCCACGCGGGTGGCGTTGGATTTCGGGATGACGTAGAGGTTCAGGCCCAGCGAGAACAGGCCGATCAGCGCGGCCGTGACGATATAGGGCACCATCATCCGGTGGAAACTGACGCCGCAGGACAGGATCGCGATGATCTCTGAATTCGCCGCCATGCGCGAGGTGAAGAAGATCACCGTGATGAAGACGAACAGAGAGGCGAACATGTTGACCAGGTACGGGATGTAGTTGGCGTAGTAGTCGAAGACGATGGCTTTGAGCGGCGCCTCGTTCTTGACGAAGTAGTCGATCTTCTCCGAGAGGTCGAAGATGATGACGATCACGATGATCAGCAACAACGACAGGAAGAAGGTCGTGATGAACTTCTTGGAGATGTACCAGTCTATTTTGCGGATGCCTTCCATGATGCCGTCAGATCCTTCTGGTGATGCGTTCCAGGGTGCTTTCCTTCCAGGCGGCGAAATCGCCGGCCTCGATGTGGGCGCGGGCCGTGCGGACCAGGTCCAGGTAGAAGGCGAGGTTGTGCTCGCTGGCGAGCATCGCCGCGAACATCTCCCCCGCGACGAACAGGTGGTGGAGATAGGCGCGGCTGTAGCAGTGGTCCACGAAGGAGGCGCCGTCCGGGTCGATCTCGGAGAAGTCCTCCGCCCACTTGGCGTTGCGCATGTTCATGATGCCGTTCCAGGTGAAGAGCATGCCGTTGCGGCCGTTGCGGGTGGGCATGACGCAGTCGAACATATCGACTCCCCGCGCGATGCCTTCCAGGATGTTGGCGGGCGTGCCCACGCCCATCAGGTAGCGCGGCCGGTCGTCCGGCAGCAGCGGGCAGACCAGTTCGAGCATCTCGTACATCTTCTCCGTCGGCTCCCCCACAGCCAGGCCGCCGATGGCGTAACCGTCCGCGCCGAGCTGCATGGCATGGTCCGCCGCCTCGCGGCGCAGGTCGGGATAGACGCAGCCCTGGATGATCGGGAAGAAGGTCTGGGCGTAGCCGTAGAGCGGCTCCGTCTCGCGGAAACGCTTCGCGAAACGCTCCAGCCAGCTCTTGGTCAGGTCCAGGCTCTTGCGGGCATAGGCGTGGTCGGCGTCGCCCGGGCAGCACTCGTCGAGGGCCATGCAGATGTCGGCGCCGATGATGCGCTGCGTATCCACGTTGTTCTCCGGGGTGAACTGGTGCCGGGAGCCGTCGATGTGGCTCCGGAAGGTGCAGCCTTCGGGTGTGAGCTTGCGGATGGGGCTCAGCGAGAACACCTGGAAGCCGCCGCTGTCCGTGAGGATCGGGCGGTCCCAGGCCTCGAAGCGGTGCAGGCCCCCTGCGGCGCGGAGCGTGTCCAGCCCGGGGCGCAGGTAAAGGTGGTAGGTGTTGCCGAGGATGATCTCCGCGCGGATGTCTTCGCGCAGGTCCCTGTGATAGACGCCCTTGACGGAACCGACGGTCCCGACGGGCATGAAAATGGGTGTATGGATCCGGCCGTGGTCCGTCTCGATGACGCCCGCCCGGGCGGCGGAATGCGGATCGGCCGCTGTCTTCGTAAATTTCATCCCTCAAAGATAATGAAATCCCGCGAAAAACTTGTACTTTTGTGGATGCAACAACTAATGAACCTACCTATATGAACAAATCGAATGTCACGCTGAAGCTGATCGTGATGAATTTCCTGGAGTTCGCCGCCTGGGGCGCCTACCTCACCTCCATGGGCAGCTTCCTGGCGCGCAGCGGCTTCGGCCCGCAGATCTGGCTTTTCTTTGCCACGCAAGGTTTCGTCTCCATTTTCATGCCCGCCCTGATGGGCATCATCGCCGACAAGTGGATCCCCGCGCAGAAGGTCCTTTCCCTCTGCCAGGGTGTCGCCGGTCTGGCCATGCTGGGGGCCGGCTGGTATGCGATGCAGGCCGGCGCTGACATTCAGTTCGGCCCGTTCTATGCCCTGTAT
The DNA here is from genome assembly GCA_946185205.1 of uncultured Bacteroidales bacterium. Lineage (GTDB taxonomy): Bacteria > Bacteroidota > Bacteroidia > Bacteroidales > UBA932 > Cryptobacteroides. The sequence continues at coordinate 11,388 of CAMHIP010000051.1, forward strand.
GCGCTGAGCATCGCTTTCTTCATGCCGACGATCGCCATTTCCAACTCCGTGGCTTACAATGCTCTGGAGAAGGCCGGCAAGGATCCGGTCAAGGATTTCCCGCCGATCCGCGTGTTCGGCACCGTGGGTTTCATCCTCACGATGCTCTTCGTCAACTTCGTCAAGGGCGCTGACGGCGTGCAGTTCCAGCACACCTACAACCAGTTCTTCGTGTCCGGCATCATCAGCCTGTTGTTGTGCGGCTATGCGCTGACCCTGCCCGACTGCCCCTGCAAGCCCAAGTCCGCAGGCACGCAGTCCTTCGCCGAGGCCACCGGCCTGAGCGCCTTCCGGCTCTTCAAGGACCGCCAGTTCGCCGTGTTCTTCATCTTCTCGATGCTGCTCGGCGCCTCCCTGCAGATCACCAACGGCTACGCCAACACCTTCATCACCTCCTTCAAGGACAATCCGCTCTATGCCAACGCCTGGGGGGCCAACAACGCCAATGCGCTGATCTCCCTGAGCCAGGTCTCCGAGACCCTCTGCATCCTGCTGATCCCCTTCTTCATGAAGAAGTTCGGCATCAAGAAGGTGATGCTGATCGCGATGTTCGCCTGGGTCTTCCGCTTCGGTTTCTTCGGGGCCGGCAATCCCGGCGGCGGTGTCTGGATGTTCATTCTCAGCTGCATCGTCTATGGCGTGGCGTTCGACTTCTTCAACATCTCCGGCTCGCTCTTCGTCAACGAGAATACCGACAAGGGCATCCGCTCCTCGGCGCAGGGCCTCTTCATGCTGATGACCAACGGTCTCGGCGCCTCGATCGGCACCTGGGCCGCCGGCCGCGTCGTCAATCACTTTGTCTATAACGCCGCCGAACCTTCCTGGACCACGGCCTGGTACATCTTTGCCGCCTACGCCTTCGTGGTGGCCGTCCTCTTCGCCATCCTTTTCAAGGATCCGCAGAAGCAGGCCAAGCAGGCATAAAACCCGTTATTACCGTTATATGAACAAGATCAGAACCGCCTGGCTGGCGCTCGCATTCGCCGCTGTCGCCGCCTGCTCTCCCGCCCCCGACCAGGGAGGCAACGCCGCCCTGGACAACATCTTCAACCGCAAGAGCGTGCGCTCCTACACGGAGCAGGCCCTCTCCGCCGAGCAGATCGAGACCCTGCTCCGCGCCGCGATGTCCGCCCCTTCGGGCATGAACCTGCAGCCCTGGCGTTTCGTCGTCGTGACGGACGCGAAGGTCCGCAGCGACCTGGGCGGCCTGAGCGCCAAGGCCCCGGCCGTGTTCGTGGTCTGCGGCGAGACAATGATGAAGGGGCGTCCGTCCGAGGAAGGCGCCGAAGCGCCGCTGATCCCGAACGGCAACTGGAACGCCGACTGCGCCGCCGCCACGGAGAACCTCCTGCTGGCGGCCGAAGCCATCGGCCTGGGTGCCGTCTGGACCGCCTGCTACCCCTATGAGGAGCGGATGAACCAGGTCCGCACCGTCCTCGGCCTGCCCGACAGCGTCACCCCCTACTGCGTCGTGCCCGTCGGCTACCCCGCCGGCGACGACCAGCCCAAAGACAAATGGAAGCCGGAGAACATCCACTACGACAGGTGGTAGCCCTCCGGCTTGATTTCTGACAGAATTCCGCTATTCCTTGTTCCGCGTGAAGACGAGATCGCCTTCGATGGGGTCTTTGCGGCTGAACGTGCCGTCGGAGGCTTGGTAGAGGTACTCCTGGTCGGGGCCTTCTTTCAGCGTGACGGTCAGGACACCGCGGCGGAAGCGGAAGGTGCCTTCTTCGCTCCACTCCGAATGCATCCCGGCGATCGTGTCAACGGATCCGTCGGGATTCATGTACATGGCGGGATAGGGCGGCAGGTCGGATACGTGTTTGATTTCGACCTTGTTGCCGGGGCCGAAGACCATCGTGTGGGTGATCGTCATCGTGCCGGCGTCGGCGACGAACATTTCGGACGTAGCGGTCCAGGAAGTGTTCTTCAGGACAGGGGCCTTGCCCTGGGCGGCAAAAGGAAAGAGCATACAGATGGACAATAAGGCGGCGTACAGCCAGTTGAACTTGGACATATCGCTGATGTTTTTAAGGTGGATGATCCGCTTGCTCCGTAAAGATAGGGAAAAAAGCCGGGAAAAAACAAGTTATCGGCGAAAAGAAAGCGGGGCGGCGTCTGCCAGATGCGCTTGCAGCTCGGCCGGATCGACCGGGAACAGCTTGGGGGTGCGGCAGCGCGGGAAGCGGTTGAACCAGGGGTCGGAACTGGCGTACCACACGGCGTTGCGCACGGACGGGGACCACTTGAAGGCCCGCCGGATGGCGCCGACACGGGTCGAGGCCGCGACCGTCAGCGCCGTGCGGCCGTCGGCGAGCTGCGACACGCAGAAGTAGTGCCGGGAGACCTTCGTGTCGCGGTCCAGCTCCTCGGGTGTGGATTTGTGGGAAATGGTAAGGTGGCGGCCGTACTGCGCGTTGATCTCCTTCATCTTGGCGCGGAACACGCGGCCGTGGGTGGAGCTGTCCCGGATGCCGTTGTACGCGATCCAGTAGTGGATCATCTCGTGGATGAGCGTGTCTTCCACCTCCGCCTCGGGAAGGTCGAAGCGCGTACTGATCCGCAGGATGAAGTCCTCATGGCGCACGACCCTCCCCCGCCAGTCGCGCACCGGACGGTACTGCAGGCGTCCCACGAAACTGCGGGCGCTGCTCAGCTTGATGGGAATACGGGGAAGAGCGCCCCCGAAACACAAGTCGTTGAATGTGTCGAAGCGCTCTTCCAGGTATCCGACGGTCGGTGTCATTTCAGCACGCCCAGCGCCTTGCCCACCTTGATGAAGGCGGCGATGGCCTTGTCGAGCTGCTCCCGGGTGTGTGCGGCGGACAGCTGCACGCGGATGCGGGCCTGGCCCTTGGGCACCACCGGGTAGTAGAAACCGGTCACGAAAATGCCTTCCTTCGCCATCTCGGCGGCGAAACGCTGGCTCAGCGGGGCGTCATAGAGCATCACGGCGCAGATGGCGCTCTGCGTGGGCTTGATGTCGAAGCCGGCGGCCAGCATCCTGTCGCGGAAATAGGCCACGTTCTCCTGCTGGCGGTCGTGGAGCTCGTCGCTCTCGTCCAGCATCTTGAAGAGCTCGATGCCTGCGGCGCAGATCATCG
>CAMHIP010000052.1 GCA_946185205.1 uncultured Bacteroidales bacterium
TGTCCTCGCAATAGGTGCCGAAGATGGCGTCGATCAGCTTGCCCTTGCCCATCGACGGCTCAATCTCCACGTTCAGGCGCTTGCAGGTGGCGCGGAGCTCGTCCTCGTCCATGCCCTTCACGTCCACGCCGGCATACTCCCGGATGGCGTCCAGGATCGGCAGACGGCGGTAGGTCCCGCCGAAATCGACTTCGTTCTCCCCGATCTTCACCTTCGTGGTGCCGTTGACGGCCGTGGAGACCTTGGCGAGCATCGTCTCCACGAACTTCATCATCCAGTTGTAGTCCTTGTAGGCCACATAGATCTCCATGCAGGTGAACTCCGGGTTGTGGGTCTTGTCCATGCCCTCGTTGCGGAAATCCTTGGCGAACTCATACACCCCGCTGTAGCCGCCCACGATCAGGCGCTTGAGGTAGAGCTCGTTGGCGATGCGCAGGTAGAGCGGGATGTCCAGAGCGTTGTGGTGCGTGACGAAGGGACGCGCCGTGGCGCCGCCCGGGATACCCTGCAGGATCGGGGTCTCCACCTCGAGGCAGCCGGCGGCATTGAAGTATTCGCGCATCGTGGCGATGATCTTCGCCCGCTTGACGAACACGTCGCGGACCTGCGGATTGACGATCAGGTCAACGTAGCGCTGCCGGTAGCGGAGCTCCGGATCCGTGAAGGCGTCGAACACCTGTCCGTCCTGCTCCTTGACGATCGGCAGCACGCGCAGCGACTTGCTCAGCAGCGTGAGCTCCTTGGCGTGCACGCTGAGCTGGCCGGTCTGGGTGATGAAGGCGAAACCCTTGATGCCCACGATGTCGCCGATGTCCATCAGCTTCTTCCAGACGGTGTTGTACATCGTCTTGTCCTCGCCGGGGCAGATCTCGTCGCGCTTGACGTAGATCTGGATGCGGCCGGTCTCGTCCTGGAGCTCGCCGAAGGAGGCGGCGCCCATGATCCGGCGGCTCATCAGGCGGCCGGCGATGCAGACGTCCTGCAGGTTGCCCTTTTCGGGATCAAATTCCGCGAGGATCTGCGCGGCCGTGGCGTTGACCGGATACTCGGCTGCCGGATACGGCTCGATCCCCAATTCTCTCAATTTCGCCAGCGATTCGCGGCGGATCAGTTCTTGTTCACTATATTCTGCCATAATGCCGCAAAAATACGAAATTATTTGGTATCTTTGCGTGATATGGCGAAAGAATGCAAATGGATCCTCAAGGAACCGGCCGACCCCGCGAAGGTCGAGCGGCTCTCGGCGGAGGTCGGCATCGACCGGGTGCTGTCCGAACTCCTCGTCAAGCGGGGCGTCGAGACCTTCGAGCAGGCCCGCGCCTTCTTCCGCCCCTCGCTGGACGCCCTGCACGACCCCTTCCTGATGAAGGACATGGACAAGGCCGTAGAGCGCCTGCACCGCGCCATCACCTCCCGGGAGAAGATCCTGGTCTATGGCGATTATGACGTGGACGGCACGACGGCCGTCGCGCTGGTCTATTCCTTCATCTCGCGTTTCACCGACCAGGTCGATTTCTACATTCCCGACCGCTACGACGAGGGCTACGGCGTGTCCTACAAGGGCATCGACTGGGCGGCCGACGGCGGTTTCGGCCTGATCATCACGCTCGACTGCGGCATCAAGGCCATCGACAAGGTGGAATATGCCCGCAGCAAGGGGGTCGAGGTCATCATCTGCGACCACCATCTGCCGGAAGAGTCCCTCCCGGCGGCCGTGGCGGTGCTGGACCCCAAGCGCGAAGACTGCCATTATCCCTTCGACGACCTGTCGGGCTGCGGCGTGGGATTCAAGCTGGTGCAGGCCTACTCGCAGCAGTTCGGCATCCCCTTCGAGACGCTGATCCCGCTGCTGGACCTGCTGGTGGTCAGCATTTCCTCCGACCTCGTGACGATGGTCGGGGAGAACCGCATCCTCGCCCATTTCGGGCTCAAGCAGCTGAACGAGAACCCCTGCAAGGGGCTCGCCGCCATGATTACCCTGTCCAACCTGGAGCCCGGCCACATCTCCATCGACGACATCGTCTTCAAGATCGGCCCGCGCATCAACGCCGCCGGGCGCATGGAGTCGGGACGCCTCGCCGTGGAGCTGCTCAAGGCCACGGACGCGATGACGGCGATGCGCATCGGCGAGAAGATCAACGAGAACAACAACGAGCGCAAGAACATCGACCGGGAGATCACCCAGGAGGCCCTGGAGATGGTCCAGTCCGGCAAATGTCTCGCGCACGAGAACGCCACGATCGTCTATAATCCCAAGTGGAGCAAGGGCGTCGTGGGCATCGTCGCCTCCCGCCTCGTGGAGGCCTACTACAAGCCCACGGTCGTGCTGACCAAGTCCAATGGTTTCGTGACGGGCTCCGCGCGCAGCATCGCCGGATTCGACCTCTACGAGGCCATCGAGAGCTGCGCCGACCTGCTGGAGAATTTCGGCGGGCACGTCTATGCCGCCGGCCTGACGCTCAAGGAGGAGAACCTCCGGGAATTCGCCCGCCGGATGGACGCCTTCATCGCGGGCAAGGTCACGACGGAGATGCTGGTCCCCGTGGTGGAGATCGACGCCAAGCTGGACTTCGCGCAGATCACGCCCAAGTTCTCCCGCATCCTCAAGCAGTTCCAGCCCTTCGGCCCCGGCAACAACAACCCGATCTTCATGACGGAGAACGTCTATGATGCGGGGTCCGGCCGCAAAGTGGGCGGAGGCGGGGTGCACCTCAAACTCGACCTCATCCAGGAGTCACAGCCCTACCACCAGATCCCTTCGATCGCCTTCAACATGGCGGACTACTACGACTACATCCGCGAAGGCAACCCCATCGATGTCTGCTACGCCATCGTGGAGAACTACTACCGCGGCTCCGCCTCCATCCAGCTCCGCATCCGCGACATGCGGGAGCGGGAGGATATCCTCTAGAACAGCGTCGGCTCTTCGAAGAGGCCGCCGGGGAAGTCCGGGACCTCGTCGAGGTCGGTGGGAGATTCCGGGTCTTCGCCCGGAATGACGGGCAGTTCGCCGGCAACGACGGAAGGCTCTTCCTGATCGTCGGAGCGAAGCGACGCAGGGGGTTCGGGGGATTCGTCCCCCGTCATGACGGAGTCAGGAGCCTCTTCCTGCTCGTCAGGAAGAGGCTCGACGAATCGGACGCTCTTGACCTCGCCCCGCTCGGCGCATTTCTTGCCCTTGGCGGCGATGCCCTTCTTGGCGATCCACTCTTCGGCCACGACGGTCTCCGGCTCCTTCTCCTCCAACTTCCAGACGATCTCGTAGCGCGGATGCGCGTCTGAGCTCAGCTCCACGAGCGCGGACTTGGGCGCGTCGGAAATGAAGCTGACCGGCGTGTTGTCGCTGGGCGCGAACGAGAAACGCTTGACGTAGAAGCTCTTGACGGCGCCGTCCCAGTACAGGGCGGTGAAGGTCTTGTCCGGGTCGAGTTTCTCGATCAGCAGGATCTCGCCCTGGTAGCGGTTGACCAGGTCGTAGGAGGTGGTGTAGTAGGTGCCGTTCTTGAAGACGGCGAGCACCTTGTCGTCGTCCTTGAACTGGCCGAGGTACAGGCCGTGGCCGTCGTCGTTGAGCTTCTGGATGTCGGTGTCGAACCAGATGTCCTTGCCGGCAATGGTGCTGACGCCCTTGCTCTTGAGGGTGATGCGCGAGATGACGTTCTTGCTCACGAGGTTGCCGCGGGCCGTCTTGCTCTTGACGGCGAGCAGGGAGAAATCGTACTCGAAGCTGGTCTTCTTGAGCTTCGGCTTGGGGCGCAGCTGCACGCGCACGGTCTCGGCTTCGCCGTTGTGGTTGGCGGAGAACCAGACGATCTGCGAACCCGCCAGGCCGGTGGTGATGTCGTATTCCTTGTCGCGCGTCACGGAGGTGATGGCGAAACGCTTCGCGTAATAGATGGAGGTCTTGCCTTCGCGGTAGATGACGTTGTAGATGGTGCGCGAGTCGCCGCGGTTGAAGAGCCCCACATAGAGCAGGTCCTTGCCGAAGAAGGCCTTGTCCTCCACCTTGGTGATGCGGTACTTGCCGTCCTTGCCGATGACGATGATCTCCGACAGGTCGGAGCAGTCGCAGATGAACTCCCCGCCGTCGTCGCGCTTGAGCCCGATGCCCACGAAACCTTCCGCGAGGTTGGCCTGGAGCTTGGCGTTGTTGTTGATGACCTTGGTGGCCGTAATGGTCTCGAAGCCGGTGAGTTCGGTGCGGCGCGGGTAGTCCTTGCCGTATTTCTTCTTCAGCGTCTTGAACCAGTTGATGGTGTAGCGGTCGATGTGCTCGATGTCGTCGCGCACGGCGGCCATCTGGTCCTCCAGGGCAAGGATCTTCTCGTCGATGGCCTTGGTGTCGAACTTGGAGATCTTGCGGACCGGCTTCTCCACGAGCTTGAGGATGTCGTCCATCACGATCTCGCGGTGGAAGAGGTCCTGGTACATCTTCATCTGGGTGAAGATGTCCTGGATCTGGGTGTCCCAGTCTTTCTGGTCCTGCTCCAGGACCTTGTAGATGCGGTTCTCGAAGAAGATGCGCTCCAGCGAACTGTAGTGCCAGTCGGCTTCCAGTTCGTCCAGCTTGATCTGCAGCTCCTGGAGAAGCAGGTCGCGGGTGTGGCGGGTGCCGTATTCGAGGATCTCGTTCACCGTGACGAATTCCGGCTTGTTGTCCCGGATCACGCAGGCGTTGGGGGCGATGTTGATCTCGCAGTCCGTGAAGGCGTAGAGGGCGTCGATCGTCTTGTCGGGGGAGACGTCGTTGGGCAGGTGGATCAGGATGTCCACCTTGTCCGTGGTCATGTCCTCGATTTTCTTGATCTTGATCTTGCCCTTGTCCTTGGCCCGGAGGATGGAGTCGATCAGGTCCCGGGTGTATTTGCCGTAGGGGATCTCCGTGATGGCGACGGTGTTCTTGTCGATCTTCTCAATGCGGGCGCGCACCTTGACGGAGCCGCCGCGCTTGCCCTGCATGTACTTGCTGCAGTCGGCGAAGCCGCCCGTCGGGAAATCGGGATAGATCTCGTAGGGACGCCCTTCCAGGATGGCCACGGAGGCGTCGAGCAGTTCGTTGAAGTTGTGCGGAAGAATTTTGGAGGCGAGGCCCACGCCGATGCCCTCCGTGCCCTGCGCGAGCAGGAGCGGGAAGCGGACCGGGAGCTCGGTGGGCTCCTGGTTGCGTCCGTCGTAGGAGCTCATCCAGTGGGTCACCTTCGGGTCGAACACCACCTCCTTGGCGAACTTGCTGAGCCGGGCCTCGATGTATCGGGGCGCGGCGTTGGAGTCGCCCGTGAGGATGCTTCCCCAGTTACCCTGGCAGTCGATGGTGAAACCTTTCTGCCCGAGCTGGACGAGGGCGCCGAGGATGGACTGGTCGCCGTGCGGGTGGTACTGCATGGCCTGTCCGACGATGTTGGCCACCTTGGTGTAGGCGCCGTCATCCATCTTGTACATGGCATGCAGGACGCGCCGCTGCACGGGCTTGAGTCCGTCCACGATGTGCGGGACGGCGCGGTGCAGGATCACGTAGGAGGCATAGTCGAGGTACCAGTCCTTGAACATGCCGGAGAGCTTGAACTTGCGCGCGTCGCTCCCCAGCAGCTTGTCATAGCGGCCGGATGCCGGGCCTTCCTCTTCGACGATCTTGTCCTCTTCGACGGCTTCTTCGGGGGTGATGATGTCTTCTTCTTCCATAATCTAGTCTTCGTATCCGAATTTGCGCAGCTCGCGCCGGCTTTCCCGCCAGTCCGGGTCCACCTTGACATAAATCTGCAGGAAGACCTTCTTCTGGAAGAAGTCTTCCATCTCGATGCGGGCCTGCGTGCCGACCTTCTTGAGGGCGGCGCCCTGGCGGCCGATGATGATGCCCTTCTGCGACTCGCGCATCACGTAGATGACGGCGCCGATGTCGTAGCGCTCCGCGCCCTCCTTGAAGGACTCGATGCCGACTTCGCAGCAGTAGGGGATCTCCTCCTTGTAGTTGAGCAGGATCTTCTCCCGGATGATCTCAGAGGCGAAGAAGCGGAGGTTCTTGTCCGTGAAGGCGTCCTTGTCGAACCACGGCGGGCACTCCGGGAGCCGTTCCAGCACGGCGTTCAGGATGCTCTCGAGGTTGAAATGCTCCTGGGCCGAGGCCGGGATGACCGTGGCGGCGGGCAGCTTCTCCTGCCAGTAGCGGAGCAGTTCCACCACGCGGGGCTGGTCGCTGATGTCGATCTTGTTGACGACCACGATCACGGGGCACTCCACGCGGGAGAGCTTGTCAACGTATTCGCTGTTCTTGTCAGGTGTCTCCACCGTGTCCGTGACATAGAGAATGACGTCGGCGTCGCCGATGGCGCCGTCCACGAAATTCATCATGTTCTGCTGCAGGCGGTAGCTGGGCTTGAGGATGCCCGGCGTATCGGAATAGACAATCTGCCAGTCCTCCCCGTTGACGATGCCCATGATGCGGTGGCGCGTGGTCTGCGCCTTGGCCGTCACGATGGAGAGCTTCTCGCCCACCAGCGCGTTCATCAGCGTGGATTTCCCGACGTTCGGGTTGCCGATGATGCAAACGAATCCTGAGCGGTGCGCCATTATACGTATGCCCCCATCTTCAGAATGTTGGTCTCGCCTTCGGTGAGGTAGCGCCATTCACCCTTCTTGAGCCCCTTCTTGGTCAGACCGGCGAAATAGACGCGGTCCAGGGCCTTGACGGTGTAGCCCAGGGTCTCGAAGATGCGGCGGACGATGCGGTTCTTGCCGGAGTGGATCTCGATGCCGAGCTTGCGCTTGTCGTTAGCGTCGATGTACTCCAGCTCGTCGGCCTTGACTTCGCCGTCGGTCAGGACGACGCCGGATAGGATGCGGTCGAAGTCCTCCTGGCTCAGGGGCTTGTCGAGGGCCACCTGGTAGATCTTCTTCTTGTCGTAGGAAGGATGCGTGAGCCGCTCGGCGATCTCGCCGTCGTTGGTCAGCATCAGCACGCCGGTCGTGTTCTTGTCGAGACGGCCCACCGGATACACGCGCGTGGGACAGTTCTTGACGAGATCCACGACGGTCTTCTCGGCGTGGGGGTCGCTGGCCGTGGTCACGAAGCCCTTGGGCTTGTTCATCACGATATAGACCTTCTCCTCGCCCTTGAGACGCTCGCCGTTGAAGCGGATGTCGTCGGTGAAGATATTGACCTTGGTGCCGAGTTCGGTCACCACCTCGCCGTTGACCGTCACGACGCCGGCCTGGATGAGGGTGTCGGCTTCGCGGCGCGAGCACACGCCCGAGTTGGCGATGAACTTGTTGAGGCGGACGGTGTCCTGGATCGGAGTCGGGTACGGCGTCTCGTTGCTCTCGCTGCCGTTCACGACGGGACGGCGGCTGATCATGCGGTTGATGCCTTCCGTGGATTCGCGGGTGAAATTGGGCTTGCGGCCCGGCTTCTTGGCCTTCGGCTTGCCGGGACCTTTCGGTCCGCGCGGACCGGCGCCGAAGCTCCGGCGCTCGCCGTATTCGCGATTGTCGCGTTCGCCGAAGGAACGCTGCGGGCGGTCTTCGCCATAACTGCGGTGCTCGCCGTAAGCGCGTTGCGGACGGTCTTCACCGTAGCCGCGCCGCTCGCCGTAGGAGTGCTGCGGACGGCCTTCGCCGTAACTGCGGCGCTCGCCGTAGCCGCGTCCTTCGCCGCGGTTCTCGCCATAGGGGCGCTGCTGCGGGCGGCCTTCGCCGTAGCTGCCGCGGCCGCTGAAGCCGTGGTTGCTGCCACGGTCGCCGTAGCCGCGGTTGTCGCGGTCGCCGTAACTGCCGCGCCGCTCTCCGTAGCTGCCGCGGCTTTCGCCGTAGGGGCGCTGCGGACGGCCTTCGCCATAGCTGCGGCGTCCTTCGTAATTGCTGTTTCTGTGTTCGCCCTCGCTTCTGTGCGCGCCGGGCGTGTACTCCACTTTCTCGGAGTCGGGGCGCTGCCCCGCCGTTTTCCTGGGTCTAAGTTTTCGACCTTCTTTGGTAAACTGGTCCATCACTACTTGAGATTAAAATAATACGTTATCGTCCCTTCCTGCATCGCGGGCGCGTCCGCACTCATGTTGAAGTGCGTTTCCAGCGCGGCTTTGCGCGCCGCGGCGGAGAGGGTCTTGTCCAATACGGTGGTGCCGTCGCCTCCCGGCACGGCCTTGACTACGTTGCCGTAGTTGTCCACCCAGATGTTGACTACCACGATCCCGCTTTCCTGTACGTTATACACGGGTCGGGGGATGTTGCCCACGGTGCTGCGTCCCTGGACGTGTGCGTTGGGCTTGCCGTCGGCGCGGCCGCTGATCGTGTTGCCCTGGGCCTGCCCGGGCTTGAAACTGTCTGACGCTTCGGCAGCGTCATGCGGTGCCGTGACGGAGGTGTCTTTGCGGGCCATGCCGGGGAAGGCGGCCCTGGGATCCAGGGCGGGCTCTTCCGGCTGCACGGCCGGCACTTCCACGTCCCCGACCGGGTCCGGCTGCGTCTGCGGGGTCTCGTTGGGCCGGTCGGCCACATAGGGAGACTCGCTCTGCTGCGCCAGCTCGACGGGACGCGAGGGGTCTGCTTCTTCCGCCTGCGGTTCCCGGCCCTGCGGTTCCTGGACCATTTCGGGCTCTTCGCTGAAGTCGATCAGCATGGCCTGCTCCTGCGGCGGAGGGTAAATATATTTCAGACCGGACACCGAGACCAGCACGAGGGCGCAGGCATGGGCGATCACCGACATGACGATGCCGGTGATCCTGGCGCTGCGTTCGCGTTTTTCCCGGATGATCTGGTCGTTCTGCATAGGCGTTTATTCCGGCTGTGTGGCCAGGATGACTTTGTAGTGGTTGCGCTTGGCGATGTTCATCACCTGCACGATCTCGCCGATCGGCACGCTCTCGTCAGAATAGATGGAGAAAGTCGGGTCCTCCTCGCTCTGGAGCAGGTCCACGAGTTCGTCCTCCACCTCCGCGAAGGGGACGGGGTCCTGCGCCCCGTTGATGTGGTAGGTGTAGCGGTCCGCGCCCCAGTCCTTGATGGAGACGCTCACCGTGGCCTTGGCGCCCACCTGGCCCGTGCTCTTCGGGAGCAGGAGCTTGAGGGCGTTGGGGTTGACCAGCGTGGAGGTCACCAGGAAGAAGATCAGCAGCAGGAACACGATGTCCGTCATCGAGGACATCGAGATGTTGGGATCCGCCTTGGTGATACGCTTGAGGGCCATCGCTATTCTTCTTTAGCTGCCTGGACGGGCTCGCCCAGCATGTCCATGAACTGGATGGTCGCGTTCTCCATGCTGTAAACGAGGTTGGAGACGCGGGCCGTCAGGAAGTTGTATCCGAAATAGGCCAGGATGCCGACGATCAGGCCGCCGACGGTGGTGATCATGGCCGTGTAGATGCCGCTGGAGAGCAGGGTGATGTCGATGTTGTTGCCGGCGTTGGACATGTTGAAGAACGCCTGCACCATACCGATCACCGTGCCCAGGAAGCCGATCATCGGGGCGCCGCCGGCGATGGTGGCGAGGTAGGGAAGTCCCTTCTCCAGACGGGCCACCTCCACGTTGCCGATATTCTCGATGGCCGCCTGCACGTCGGAGGCCGGCTTGCCCAGCCGTGCGATGCCGGCTTCGACCATCCGGGCCACGGGCGCGTCATACTTGCTGCAGAGCGTCCGGGCGGACTTGATCTTGCCCTCGTGGATGTAGTCGCGGATGTCGTTGATGAAGTCCTTGTCGATCTTGCCGGCCTGGCGGATGATCCACCACTTCTTGCCGAAGATGTAGATGGCGATGATCGAAAGGAGGAGCAGGACCCACATCAGGGGGCCGCCTTTGGCAGCCATCTCGATGAGGGAATACGACATCTCCTGCTGCACGGGGACAGCCTGTGCGATGTCGGTCTGGAGGAGTGTGAACAGCATATTCGGGTCTTTAATTTAACCAACAAAAGCAAAAATTCAGCCGATAAAGGCATAATCGCACAAATATACGGAAATTTTGCCGGATTCCACGGAACCCGGCCATGAATCTGCCGGTTTTTGACTTGTTTTTGCTTGACTGTGAGCGGCTTGAACTGAAAAGGGGTACTGTTTTTCAGTACCCCTTTTCAGGATAAATCATTTAATTTCAGCGAAATACATGTCACGCCAAAACCGCTGATTACTCCGCGGCGGGGTCAGAAGCGGAAGGCGAGCCCTCCGGAGAAGGTGAAGAACCAGCGGACCGGGGTCTCGGAGAAGGTGACGCTGTCGGGCCCCGTGGTGTCGCTGTGGAGAACGAGCGCGCCGAAGGGATCGAAGTGGAAGGCGGGCATGAGCTTGATGTCGAAGCGCCAGAGGCTGTAGTTGAGGCACATGCCCGCATCGACGGTCAGGGACAGCGGGCTGCGTTTCTCGGTCCGGTGCTCCGTGACGAAGTTGCTGCCGTATCCTTTCGCCGGGGAAGCGGCGGCGCCCGCTATCCAGACCGGCGTGAGGCCGGCATAGAATTCCATGTCGCTGAACAGCCCGAGCAGGAAGGAGGCCAGCAGGTTACCTCCTGTCGTGGCGGTCGTGTTGGCGTGGAGGGTGCCCGCCGCGCTGTAGGCGCCGGAGCGCAGCCGCTCCTGGCCGTCGCGCGCCTTCGAGCGCCAGGCCACGGCCAGGGGCAGGCCGAAGCCGTGTTCCACATCGGCGACTTCCGGTGTCCACTGGAGCCCGGCCCGGAAGCCCAGGCCGGTGCTGGAAAACTGTCCGTAATGCACGCCCAGCAGCATGTCGGCGCCCGACTGCCGGTACATCGGGACACAGACACCGGCCGTCAGGGCGATATCGCGCGTCTGCGCAGAAATCTGCAGGCAGCACAGAAATGCCGCCAGGATCGTCAAAAGATATTTTTTCACCCTAGATAACTTCTAAATCGGTTTCTTCCATCCAGCCCTGCCGCCCGTCGGCCAGCTCGATGTTGCGCCAGGAGCCGACGGAATCGAGGATCTTGACCTTGGTGCCCTCGTGGAGCACGAAGAGGTCTTTGGCGGAGTCGCGGCCCGGGGCGCTCTGCACCGTGGTCACGGGACGCGTGACGATGGCCCCGTCGGCCTTGCGCCAGTCCGTGCGCTGCCAGAAGGCGAAGTTGAGGCAGAGCAGCGCGAGCAGCAGGGCGGCGATCCCGGCGATGAAGCCGGTCTTGCGCAGGCCCGTCCGGCCCCCCAGCAGGAAGAGCAGCACACAGCCCAGCGCGAGCGCGAGGAAGACCAGGAACAGGACCGCCCAGGTGTCGGAGGGCAGCAGCCAGCAGGCCTTGCGGCCCCATTGCTTCAGGAAGAACTCCGGCACGGCCTCGATCTTGTCCTGGACCTGGCTCTGGGCGAAAGCGAGGTTGTAGCGGGCGTCCGAGAAGGAGGGATCGATCTTGAGCGCGCGCTCGTAATTCAGGATGGCGTGGGCGAGGTCGTCCTGCTTGAAGCAGGCGTTTCCCAGGTTGCAGTACAGCTGGGGCGACTCCAGCCCGAGGGCGCGCAGGTCCTCCCAGGCTTTCCGGGCACCGGCCCAGTCGCCGTCGGAATAGGCGGTCACGCCCGCCGTCCAGAGGGAGTCGGGCAGGGCCTTTGTCTGCGCTGCGCCGCGCTGGGCGGGCAGCAGCAGAAGCAGGGCCAGCAGGGCGGCTGCGGCGCCGCCGGCCTTGCGGGGATTTCTTCTCATGCTTTCGTCGATGGCGGAGATGACCGAGACCGCCTTCTCGTAGTGGGTGTTCATGGCGTCATGCCCGGCATCAGGGGCGTAACGGGCGTATTCGCAGGCATCCAGCAGGGCGGTGAAATCGGCCGCCAGTCCCTCTGCAACGCCGTTTTCGCAGAGGCGGGCCGCGATGTTCTCCTTGCTCATCTCGGCGGCGTCCAGGTTCAGTTTGTCGGAGACGAAGCCCAGCAGGGCGCGGTGCAGCTCCTCGTAGAAGGCGGTGTAGAGACTGCCCTTGAGGAAGGTGTCGGCCTGCGCGAGGCGCTTGCGGGCCATCTTGGTGGCCCCGCGGTTTTTGCTGCCCACGACGTCGGCCCGGCGGGCGGCGATGCCGCGCAGGGCAAAATAAGCCGCCGCGGCGAGCGCGAGCAGCAGGACCGTCAGGATCCAGAAGCCGCCCGAACCGACGAAGAAGTGCCCCACGGAAGCCAGCGTGCCCGGCTTGGTGGAGATGAAGCGGATGTCGCTGCCCAGGTCGCGCACGTCCTTGCGGGTCACGCCCTGGACGAGCTGCCCGCCGGCCGTGCCGCCCGCGGTGTCGGCGCCCTTGCCTACGCGCAGCTGCATGGCGGGGCTGCGCAGGGTCACGTATTTCTTGGCGCTGAGGTCGTAGTAGCCGTACTCCACGGGTCCGATGGTAAACTCGCCGTGGCTGCGCGGGATGAAGGGATACTCGAACTGCTTGCCGCCCGCAACGTCGCTGGTCTTGACGTCATACACCTCGAAATCCGGCGGGAAGGAGACCTTCGGCGCCTCCAGGAGCGTGGTGTTGCCGCTGCCCGTGACGGTGATCAGGAGCGAGGCGGCGTCGTGGGTCAGCAGGGAGTCGCGCGTCAGCGAGGCGTTCATCTTGAACGAGCCCACGCCGCCGCCGAACGAGGCCGGCGCTCCGGCGGGGAGCGCGCTCACGTGCAGGGTCACGGGCTGCGTGGTCACCCGCTTGCGGATGGTCTGGTAGTCGTCCTGGAAGAAATCGTCGAAGATGCTGCCCGTCGGTGCCCGCTGGGTGCGGATGTTTACCAGGCACACCAGTTCGGCGGGATCGACGGTGATGTCGCCGGCCTTCTGGGGCACGAGGTTCCAGCTGCGGAGCACGGCGGCGTTGTAGATCTTGTCACCCACGCTTTCGCGGTTGAAGGAAATCTGGGACGGGGCCTGGATCTCCTGGCTCCAGAAGCCGTTGAAGGTCGGGAATTTGGCGTCCTCGAAGCCGGCGATGTTGACGCGCTGGTAGAGTTTGAGCGTGGCGGTGACCGTCTCGCCCATCATGACATTGCGCTTGTTGAAAGTCAGCCGCAGGAACATGTCCTCGGCCGGCACGGTGCCGGTCTGTGCGGCGCTGCCGCCGCCCTGGCCCTGCTGGCGGGCGGAACTTCCGCCCTGACCCTGGCTCTGGCCCTGCGCCGCCGCGCCGTCGGTCACCACCTCGACGGTGTGACGGGAAGAGACGATTTTGTCGCCCCGGACCGTGGCTTCGGCCTCCGCCAGCTGGAAGCGGCCCGTGTTCTTGGGCAGCAGGATGTAGGTGTAGGTGGTCTGCGAGGAGCGGGTGCTCTTGCCGTTGACGATGCTGACCGAAGTGGAAGTGCCCTTCTGCGGCCCCCAGACAAGCTGGAAATCGCTGCCGGGCTCCCAGCGGAAGTCGGACGGGGCGTGGTCGCCGCTGATGACGAACGTGACGTTGAACTGCTCGTTCACGCCGACGAGATTGGGCGCCTGGACCTTGATGCTGGTCTGGGCGGAGGCGGCCAGCACGCAGAAGGCGGCCGCGAGGAAGGCGAATATCTTTCTGTACATCACCAATTCTTTTCTTTCTGCCGGGACTTGAGCAGGGCGGCCTTCTCCTTGTTGACCTTGTCCTGGGTCTCCTTCTCCTTGGCCTGGATGGCGCGCAGCATCTGCTGGGCCTGCTGGGGCGAGATCTGGGGCTGCTGCTCCTGCTGCTCCTGTTGCTGATCCCGGTTCCGGTCCTGATCCTGGTTTTGATCCTGGTTCTGGTTCTGATTCTGATTCTGATTCTGGTCCTGCTTGTCCTGGTCCTGCTGTTTGTCCTGGTCCTGCTGCTGATCCTGCTGGTTGTCACCGCCATTCTGCTGCTGGTCCTGGTTCTGCCGGTTCTCCAGCATCTTCTTGGCGTAGATGTAGTTCTCCTTGGCCTCCAGGTCGGC
>CAMHIP010000053.1 GCA_946185205.1 uncultured Bacteroidales bacterium
CCTTCTTGAAGAAGTCCTTGAAGGTCTTGGCGATGGCCTCGCGGTAGGCGGCGAGGTGCGTGCCGCCGTCGCGGGTGTTCTGTCCGTTGACGAAGGAGGAGATGTTCTCGCCGTAGGCGTTGCAGTGGCTCAGCACGATCTCGATGTCCTCGCCCTCGAGGTGGATGGGGGCGTAGAGCGGCTCGTCGCTGAGGTTTTCGTTGACCAGGTCCAGCAGGCCGTTCTCGGACTTGTACGCGGTGCCGTTGAGGTTGAGGGTCAGCCCCTTCTTGAGGTAGGAGTAGTTCTTGACCATCGTCTCCACGAAGTCCATGTTGTAGGCGTACTCGCCGAACATCATGGGGTCCGGGGTGAAGGTGACGAGGGTCCCGTTCTTCTCGTGCGTCTCTTCTTTGCCGCTTTCCTTGAGCTCGCCGCGCTCGAACCGCGCCCAGGAGCATTCTCCGTCGCGGTAGGAGCAGACGTAGAAGCGCTCCGACAGGGCGTTGACGGCCTTGGTGCCCACGCCGTTGAGACCGACGGACTTCTTGAAGACCTTGTCGTCGAACTTGCCGCCCGTGTTGAGGATGCTCACGGCCTTGACCACGGAATCCAGGGGGATTCCGCGGCCGAAGTCGCGCACGCTCACGTCGTTCATGCGGATGTCGATGCGGATCTCCTTGCCGAAGCCCATGGCGAATTCGTCGATGGAGTTGTCCACGATCTCCTTCAGGAGGACGTAGATGCCGTCACCGGGGTTGTTGCCGTTGCCCAGGCGTCCGATATACATACCCGGACGAAGGCGTACGTGCTGTACGCCTTCGAGGGTGCGGATGTTGTCGTCTGTGTAGTTGCTGTTATTTGGCATTCTTCGTGACGGAGCCCTTGAGGTGCAGGATGACCGGTTTCTTCTGGGCGGAGGTATAGACCGTCAGGGTCTTGTCGAAGGTGCCCGTGCCCTCGTCGTTGGAGTACGTGGCGGTGATCACGCCCGTCTTGCCGGGGGCGATCGCCTCGCGCGGCCACACGACGTCGGTGCATCCGCAGGAAGGGACGACGGCAAAGATCGACAGGGCTTCGTCGCCGTCGTTGGTCACGGTAAAGGTGCAGGTCTGCTTGCCGGCCTTGGTGCTGATCTCGCCAAAGTCGTGTACAGTCTTGTCAAACTGGATCGGTGCTGCGAGTGCTGCAGCAAGCAAGAGTGTCAAAATTGTCTTCATAACTGCAAATTTACGAAAAAATGATTACTTTTGTCCTCGTATTTGCAAAATACGGACCGAACACACACTAAATTTTATTGATAATGGCTTACAAGATTAATCCCGACACCTGCGTGGCTTGTGGTACTTGCCAGGGTGAGTGCCCTTCCGGAGCGATCCAGGAAGGCGATGTGTACACGATCGACCCCAACGTCTGCATCGATTGCGGCACCTGCGCCGATGCTTGCCCGATGGGTGCCATCGCTCCCGCAGAGTAATCCTGCACGCAGCAGCATGTCAAAGGCCGGCTTCACAGCCGGCCTTTTTTATATCCGCCTGATCCCGGACAGGATTCCGGTCGAATCCTGTCTGACGGCCAGCCGCCGGTCGCTTTATTAAAGGAGCTGTCCGGCACACAGCGTGTGCCGGATACAGCCGGCATCGGCTGCATAGACCCAGTTGGAGAGGAGGTTGTGCCGGGGCTGCATCTGCGGCGCGCCGAGGTCGATGAGCACGGCGTCGGCCTGCTTGCCGCGGGCGATCTGCCCGGCGTCGATGCCGAAGAAGGCGGCCCCGTTGCACGTGGCCCAGCGGAACACCTCCTCCGCCGGCAGCAGCGAGGCGTCGCCCGCGAGCTTGGCCAGCAGGGCGGCGAATTTCATCTCCTCACGCAGGTCCAGGCTGTTGTTGGAGGCGGCGCCGTCCGTGCCCAGGGTGATGCGGCAGCCCGATTCGAGCGCGAGCTCGTACGGGAAGCGGCCGCTGCCCAGCTTCATGTTGGAACAGGGGCAGTGGGAGACGGTCACGCCGCGGGCGGCCAGGATCTTCCACTCCTCGGCATCCACGTGCACGCAGTGGGCGGCGATCACGTCCTGCCCCAGGAAACCGAGCTTGTCCAGCCAGCGCACCGGCGTGGTGCCGTGCAGGCGGATGCAGTCATCGACCTCCTTGCGCGTCTCGCTGACGTGGATGTGCAGCAGCAGGCCGTGGTGCCGGGCGAACTGGGCGCAGCGCTTGATCCGCTCGCCGCTGACGGTATAGACGGAATGGGGCGCGAGGACGAGCTGGATGCGTCCGCCGGTGGGGTCCTTCCAGTTCTTGATGTAGTCCTTGAGCGCCTCCGCCTGCGATTTGGGATGCCCGTCCATGACCGTGATGCCGATCGCGGCACGCATACCGGAGGCCTCCGCGGCGGCGATGGTCTCCTCGGGGTCGAAGTACATGTCGTTGAAGAAGGTCGTGCCCGTGGCGGCCATCTCGGCCACGGCGAGTTCGCTGCCGCGGCGGATGTCGTCCGGCGTCAGGCGCGCCTCGGCGGGCCAGATGTGCTGCTCGAGCCACTCCTGCAGGGGCCGGTCGTCTGCGGCGCCGCGCAGCAGGGTCATGGCCGCGTGCGTGTGCGTATTGAAGAAAGAGGGGAGGATGGCCATCCCTTCCGCCTCGATCACGCGGTCGGCCGGGGTGTCTTCCGGCGCGTCCAGGTCGGCGAATACGCCGTCCCGGATCAGGATGCTGGTCTTGCGGCCTTCGTGCAGCACGCGGCGGAGCAGGATGGTCCGGGGGACGCGGAATTCCTGTTCCAGCACGCGGTAGCTGTCCAGGACGGCCCGGGCGCGTGCGAGGAAGCGTTCTCCGCGCTCTGTCAGCGTGATACGGCCGCGGCGGCGCTCGAAAAGCTGCCCGCCGGCGAATTTCTCCAGTTCGGCAATGTGCTGGCTGACGGCCGGCTGGGTGATGCCCAGGGCCTTGGCGGCTGCCGTGAAGTTGCCCAGCTCCGCGGTCCTGACGAATACGCGCAAACGGAAATCCTCTGTCATAAGCAATTAGTTTTACTTATCACAAAGATAGAAAAAAAAGATGTAACGAAAAAACAACGGACTGCCGCGCAAGCGACCATTCTCCCGGACAGGGTCGCGAAGCGACAGGGAGCGGCGCGGCAGTCCGTTGTTTTTTCAATAAAAAGATAAAAAATCTTTATGCCTTCACGGCGCGGAAGTCGGCCAGGTCCTCCACGGAGAAATGCTCGATGTAGGCGGCCTTTCCGATGATGTCCTCTTCCGCCATGCGGGCATAGACGCGGGCGCTTTCGCCGAAGAGTTCCGGGGCGGCGCCGGCATCGTGCAGCAGGAGCAGGGCCATGATGAGCTCGCCGGTCATGTCGTAGAGCCGGCGGGAGAGGAAGTCCTGGGCCTCCTGGTTCTCCAGGGCCTTGACGGCCTCGATGCTCTTCTCATAGGTCCCGGCCAGGGCGGCGATCCGGCTCTTGATCCCCTCGAACGCCGGGGCGGCCGCCTCCTCCAGCATCTCGCGGAGGATGCCCGCGTAGGTGCCGTTGAAGATGTAGCGGGCGGCGGCGACCACCTGCAGCTGCGTGGTTCCCTCGTAGATGGAGAAGATGCGCGCGTCGCGCATGAGGCGCTGGCACTTGTATTCCATGATGAAGCCCGAACCGCCGTGCACGGAGACGGCGTCGTAGGCGTTCTGGTTGGCATATTCCGAGGCCATGCCCTTGCAGACCGGGGTGAGCGCATCCGCGAGCCGCGTGTATTTCTTGCACTCCTGCCGCTGCTCGGGGCTGAGCTTGGTCCCGCAGCGCTCGATGTCCTCCAGCGCCTTGTAGACGTCCACGTAGGAAGCGGTCTTGTAGAGGAGGGAGCGGCTGGCGTCAAGCTTGGCCTTCATCCGGCTCAGCATGTCATACACGCCCGGGAAGTGCTCGATGGTCTGTCCGAACTGGGCACGCACGGAGGCGTAGGCCCGGGCCTCGTTCCAGGCCTCCTGGCTGAGTCCGGTGCTCTGGGCGGCGATGCCGAGGCGGGCGCCGTTCATCAGCGCCATGACGTACTTGATCAGGCCCAGGCGGGTGCTGCCGCAGAGTTCGGCCCTGGCGTCCTTGAAGACCAGCTCGCAGGTCGGCGAGCCGTGGATGCCGAGCTTGTGCTCGATGTGGCGGACCGTGACGCCGCCCTGGCGCTTGTCATAGATGAACATCGAGAGGCCGCGGCCGTCGCGGGTGCCTTCCTCGCTGCGGGCGAGGACCAGGTGCACGTCCGAGTCGCCGTTGGTGATGAAGCGCTTGACGCCGTTGAGGCGCCAGCAGTTCTCCTGCTCGTCCCAGTGGGCCTTGAGCATGACGCGCTGCAGGTCCGAACCGGCATCCGGCTCGGTCAGGTCCATGGACATCGTCTCGCCCGCGCAGATGCGCGGGATGAAACGCTCCCGCTGGTCGTCGCTGCCAAACTCATACAGGGTCTCGGCGCAGCTCTGCAGGCTCCAGATGTTTTGGAAGCCGGCGTCCGCCGCCGAGATGACCTCGCTCGCCATGGAGAACACCACGGCCGGGCAGTTGAGTCCGCCGTAGCGGCGCGGCATCGTGATGCCCCACAGGCCGGCCTTGCGGGTGGCGTCCAGGTTCTCCAGGGTCTTGGAGGCGTATTTCATGCGGCCGTTCTCCAGGTGCGGGCCTTCGAGATCGACGCTCTCGGAGTTGGGCTCAATGACATTCGCCGCCACGTCTCCGACGATCTCGAGCAGGCGGTCGTAGTTCTCGATGCAGTCCTCGTGATCGACGGGGGCGTAGTCGAATTCCTTGCTCTCGCTGAATCCCTTCTCCTTCAGCTCCGTGATGCGGCGCATCAGCGGGTCCTGCAGGTAGAAGGCGATTTCGGGATGGTCCTTATAGTAGTTTGCCATGGTTACTTGCTGTTCTTTTTGTAGTACTTGATGAGCTTCGGGATGACCTCTTCGACGCTTCCCGTGATCACATAGTCGGCGATCTGGTTGATCGGGGCGTCAGGATCGCTGTTGATGCTGATGATGATCTTGCTGTCCTGCATGCCGGCGATGTGCTGGATCTGCCCGCTGATGCCGCAGGCGATATAGACCTTCGGGTGGACCGTGACGCCGGTCTGGCCGATCTGGCGGTCGGCCTCGCAGAAGCCGGCATCCACCGCGGCGCGGCTGGCGCCGACCTCGGCGTGCAGGAGCTTCGCGAGCTCGAACAGACTGTCGAACCCTTCCTTGCTGCCCATGCCGTAGCCGCCGGCCACGACGATTGGCGCGCCCTTGAGGTTGTGCCGGGCGGCTTCCACGTGGTGGTCGAGGACCTTGACCACGCAGGCCTCGGGGCTGACGTACTTCCCGACTTCGGGATAGACGACTTCGCCGCGGGCGCTGCCCGTGAAGAGGGCCTTCTGCATGACGCCGGAGCGGACCGTGGCCATCTGGGGGCGGTGCTCCGGATTGACGATGGTGGCGACGATGTTGCCGCCGAAGGCGGGACGGATCTGGTAGAGGAGGTTCTTGTATTCCTTCCCGGTCTTGGCTTCGGTGTAGGAGCCGATCTCAAGCTGGGTGCAGTCGGCGGTCAGGCCGCTGGTCAGCGAGGAAGAGACGCGCGGCCCCAGGTCGCGGCCGATGACCGTCGCGCCCATGAGGCAGATCTGGGGCTGCTCCTCGCGGAAGAGCCCGACCAGGATGTCGGTATGCGGGGCGGAGGTATAGGGGAAAAGGGCGGGATCGTCAAAGACGAAAAGCTTGTCCACGCCGTAGGGGAGGATCTGGGATTCCACCTTCCCCTTCAGGCCGGATCCGGCGGCGATGGCATGGAGCTCTACGCCCAGCTCGTCCGCGAGCTTGCGGCCCTTGGTAAGCAGTTCCTGGGAGACTTCGGCGACCTGTGCGCCTTCCGTTTCGCAATATACAAATACGTTGTCCATACTGTCAGCCAATGATTTTTTCAGCGAGCAATTCCTTGACAAGGCCCTCCACGTCGGCGTCGGAGGCCGACAGGGTCTTGCTTTCCTTCGCCTGGAAGGCGATGTTCACGACGGTTTTGACCTTGGTCGGCGAGCCGGCGAGACCGCACTGGGTGGGGTCTCCGTCGATGTCGGCGACGCTCCACTGCGTCAGCGTGAGTTCGGGGCGCTGCGCATAGAGCTCGCTGCGGGGGTCTTCCGCGGGACGCTCCAGCGGGCAGGACGCATATTTGTATTTCATGACGCGTTTCGCGTTCTGCGGGCGGCAGGGGGCGGCGCTTCCGTTCACGGTCACCAGCAGCGGCAGGGGAGCCTCGACGACTTCCGTGCCGCCGTCGATGTGGCGGCGGATCGTGGCCTTGCCGTCCCGGATCCCGAGGATCTCCTCGGCGTAGGTCACCTGGTTGAGGCCCAGTTTCTGGGCGACCTGGGGACCGACCTGGGCGGTGTCTCCGTCGATGGCCTGGCGGCCGCCGATGACGACATCGACGTCGCCGATCTTGCGGATGGCCGTGGCGAGGGCGTATGAAGTGGCGAGCGTGTCGGCGCCGGCGAAGAGGCGGTCTGTCAGGAGCCAGCCGGTGTCCGCGCCGCGGAAGAGGCCCTGGCGGATGATTTCGCCCGCGCGGGGCGGACCCATCGTGAGGACGCCGACCGTGGAGCCGGGGCAGGATTCCTTCAGGCGCAGGGCCTGCTCGAGGGCGTTCAGGTCGTCAGGGTTGAAGATGGCAGGCAGTGCGGCGCGGTTGACCGTTCCTTCCGGGGTCATCGCATCCTTCCCCACATGGCGGGTATCGGGCACTTGCTTGGCAAGGACGACAATTTTCAGTTTCATGGTTTTAGTATTTCAAAAATCTTGCAAATCTACGGATTATTTTTCCGTTTCCCAAAAAAGGGCCGCTGCTGCGGCAGTGCTGCTGCCGGGCGCGGCCCGCTGGCCTCGTTGCTTGAACGAGTCCGGGAAGATTCCCTATTATTTATACATGAAGCGCTTGATGCTGCCCTTGGGCGTTTTGGCGAACGGCTCGAAATGCAGTTCGAATTCGTGGACAGCGGAATAGGCGGGAATCTTCTCGTTGAGTGCGTTCAGGTTGGCCTTCATGATGTTGTCCAGCCCGTCGGCGTCGATGTTCTGCTCCGACAGCAGGGTCTGGTTGGGCACGATGAGCGCCGTCAGGCGTCCGTCCCGTCCCACGATGAGGGATTCCTGGACGTAGGGGAGCTGGTTGAGGACGACCTCGATCTCTTCCGGGAAGATGTTCTGCCCGTTGGTGCCGAGGATCATGCTCTTGCTGCGCCCGACGAGGAACAGGCGGCCCTGCGCGTCGATGGTGCCCAGGTCGCCGGTGCGGAACCAGCCGTCTTCGCTGAGGACGGCGCGGGTGGCTTCCGGGTTCTTGTAGTAGCCCGAGAAGACCACGTGGCCGCGGACGACCACCTCGCCGGCGATGCGCTGCGGGTCGGGGGAGTCGATCTTGAGCTCGACGCCCTCCGGGACGGGCTCGCCGCATTCTTTCATCACATAGGTCTCCTTGTGTCCGAGGGTGATGGTCGGGGTGCACTCCGTCATGCCGTAACCGGTCACGAACGGGACCTTGAGCTGCTCCAGGAAGAGGCGCTCGAGCTGCTCCGGCATGGCGGCGCCGCCGGTGATCATGAGGCCCAGGTTGCCGCCGAAGGCCTTCATGAAGATGGTGCGCAGCGCTTCGCAGAAGTCCGGGTTGTGCTCGTGGTCGGCGAGCTTGGCGGCGCCGCTCTTGCTGCGCACGAACTCTCCGATGGTGTCGTCCAGCATCTTGTTGATGATCAGCGGCACGGCGAAGAAGACGTACGGCTTGTACTGGCGCAGCGCGGGCTTGAGGTTGGCCGGCACGGGGGGCACGTAGAGGATGCACAGGGTCATGCCGTAGCAGAGCGGGGCCATCAGGTCATAGACCAGGCCGAAGATGTGGGCATAGGGAAGGACGCTCACGTAGTTGTCCTCGCGCTTGTAGGGGAAGTGGTGCGGGATCAGCTGGATGTTGGACGAGAAGTTGCGGATGGAGATCATCACGCCCTTGGGGTTGCCGGTGGAACCGGAGGTGTACATCAGGGCGCAGAGTTCGTCCAGCGGGCGGTCGGCGATGTGCACGTCCGCGACGCTGAATCCTCCGGGATAGGCGGCCCGGAACTGTTCGTCGCGGCCTTCGTACGCCTCGGCAAAGCCCTCGCGGGCGGCCAGGAGCTCGCCGGTCTTGGTGTCGAGCACGCCCAGCACGGCGGGCATGGCGGCGAAGTCCATCTTCTCGAAGATGGCTTTCTCTGTATAAAGGATGCGGCTGTCGGAGTGGACGACCAGTTTCATGGTGTCGTCCGGCGTGAATCCGTTGAAGAGCTGGACGGCGACGAAGCCGCCGGTCTGGGCGGCGAAGAAGGTCTTGGCCCAGCCGGCGCTGGAGCGTGCGTTGATGGCGATCTTGTCGCCGGGACGGAGCCCGGCCGCCCGCCACCAGCGGATGGTCTTGTCAAGTTCGGCGGCGAGCTCCCCGTAGGTGATGCTCGTCGATTTGAATTCGTCGATGGCAGGTTTGTCCCAGCATTCCTTGACGGCGCTCTCGAAACGGCGCAGGAAACTGTCTTGAAGGGTCAGGTTGTACATGGTTCTTCGTTTGATTGGGTAAATTCGGGTGCAAAGGTACCCCCGCCCGGGCGGCCCTGCAAAAAAGTGTGCCCGACCCTGGAAAAAAGTGACGAAACGCCGGTTTGGCGGACAAACCGGCGTTTCGTGGGGATGAAAAACGTCTTTTCGGAGATTCGTCCCAGCTTATTCGGGGCGCATGACCAGCTCGACGAAGTTGCCATCGAGCAGTTCCTGGGCGGCGGCCTTGACCTTTTCCGGGGTTAGGGCGTTCACCGCGGCTTCGTACTCCTTGTCGTAGTCGATGCCGTAGCGGGCCTGCTGCTGGATCATGGAGCTCCAGTAGGCGTTGTGCTGGCGGTTCTCCGGAATGTTCTTCTGGAGATTCTTCTGGGCCTTGTCGAACTGCTCGGCGGTCGGACCGTTCTCGGCCAGGCCCTTGAAGCCGGCCTTGGCGAGCTCGCGGAGCTTGTCGGCGGATTCGACGTTGGTCTGGAAGACCACCTGCAGCACGCGGCGCTCATCCGGCTTGTTGGTCACTTCCGGCGAGGAGCTGGCGCCATAGGTGCCGCCCTCGTCCTCGCGCAGGGTCTCGGTATAGACCATGTCGAGGATGTAGGAAAGGGCGTCGGCAGCGGCGTCGGCCTCGACGGAGTACGGCAGCATGGCGTTATAGACCTGCAGGACGGTGACCATCGGCGTGGACATCTGGGCCTTGAAGTCGTATTCGCGGTTGGCGGTGGTGATGCCGTCGCCGCGGTAGGCGGCCTTGGAGGCGTGCTTGCTCATCGGGATGGAACCGGCGTACTTGCGGATCAGCGGCATGATCTCGTCGGGGTTGAAGTCGCCCACGACCACCAGGCGGGCGCCGGCGGCGTCGGCGAAGAGGCGCTTGTAGCTGCTTTCCAGCGTGGCGAGGCTGGCCTTCTGCAGGGTCTCGTCGCTGATCATGAAGCGGCGCGGGCTGTCATAGACGTAGTCGTAGAGGGCCTTGTTGAGCTTGTACTGCGACTGGGTCATCAGGTTCGGCAGCACGGCCTGGATCTGGCTGAGGCCCTGGTTGTACTCGGCCTCGTCGAAGCGGGGAGCCGCGAAGTAGAGATAGGCCATCTGCAGGGCGGTCTCGAAGTCCTTGACGGTGCTGGAGCCGCTCACGCCGTGGCTGTACTCGTTGATGTACGGGCTGGCGGAGCACTGCTTGCCGGCCAGCATCTTGCGGACGGTCGTGGCCGGGAATTCCGCGATGCCGGTGTTCTGCAGGTAGAGCTGCCAGATGTTGGCGTCGAAGGAATACAGCTCCTCGTCGGAGAGGAGGCTGCGGCCGCCGTCCTTGCTGAGGTTGAAGGTGATGCGGTCCTTCTCATACTCGGTCGGGAGCAGCCACACGCGCATGCCGTTCCGCAGCGTGAAGGTCCGGGAGCCGTAGATGCCGTCCTTGACCTTGGCGTTCTTGCTGCCCTTGAGGGTGGCGGGATCGAGGAAGGCCTGCGGGATCTCCTCGCCGGCGGCCTGCTCGATCTGGGCGTTCTCCACGGCGTCGATCACGGCCTGGATCTGCTCCACGGTCGGATGGGTGAGGCCCTCCTTCTCGGGGGCTTCGTAGATGACGACCATGTTCTCCCGGGTGATCAGCTGCTGGGCCATCTGGTTGATGGTCTCGGTCGGCAGCATCTGCATCAGCTGCTGGACGAGCTCGAACTCGGCCTGCGGCTCCATGTAGCGCTCATTGTCGAAGAAGTTGTAGATCAGCGGCATCACGAACTCGGAGTTGGTGCGGGTGTCCGCCTTCTTGGCAGCGCTCTCGTACTGGGAGAGGATCTCGGTCTTGGCACGCTCCACCTCGGCCTCGGTCATACCGAAGCGGCGCAGCTTCTCCGCCTCCATCAGGCCGGCGGCAAGGGCGTTCAGGGCCTCGCCGTCCTTGCAGGCGGTCTGGGCGATCACCACGTCGGCGGTCTCGCAGAGGTTGCCGATGCCGAATCCGCCGTTGAGGAACGGGGCGTCCGGCTTCGCGGCGATGTCCTCGAAGCGCTCGTTCATCACGGTGCTGACGATTTCCTCCACGAGGTCGGTGAGCAGGCCGACCGGGGTGCTGTTGAGCTCCTCGGGCGTGGCCTGGCTGCGCCAGTAGGCCGTGATGGCGGTGTTGCGGTTCTCCTTGTCGGTGAGGATGCCGATGAGCGGCTTCTCGTTGTCCGGGATGGCGATGACGTCCTTCTGGCGGGGGTTGACGGCGGCCGGGATGTCGGCGAAGGTGCGCTTGATGCACGCCTCCACATAATCCACGTTCACGTCGCCCACGACGATCAGGGCCTGCATGTCGGGATGGTACCAGGTGCGGTAGAAGTTCACGAGGCTCTCGGGCTTGAAGGTCTTGAGCTGCTCCTCGGTGCCGATGATGGAGGTGGTGGCGTACTTCGTGTTGTTGTAGAGGTACGGACCGGACTGCTCGCGCATGCGCCACTGGGCGGTGTTGCGGGAACGCTTCTCCTCCAGGATGACGCCGCGCTCCTTGTCGATTTCGGCCGGATCGTTGGTCACGAAGTGGGAGTAGTCATGCATGATCAGGATGCAGGTGTCCACGACGGTCGGGCGCACCAGCGGGATGTTGTTGAGCAGGTAGATGGTCTGCTCCACGCCCGTGGAGGCATTGACGTTGCCGCCGAAGGAGGCGCCGATGCTCTCCAGCCAGTTGAGGATGCCCTTGCCGGGGAAATTCTTCGTGCCGTTGAAGCACATGTGCTCCAGGAAGTGGGCGAGGCCGTCCTGGTCGGGCTCCTCCTGGAGGGCGCCGACGTTGGTGGCGAGGTAGAATTCCGCCCGCTGCGCGGGTTTCTCGTTGTGGCGGATGTAGTAGGTCAGACCATTGTCGAGCTTGCCGACACGGGTCGCAGGATCGTTGGGGAGCTGCTGCAGCTGCTGCGCATTCCCCAAAGCAGCAGCGCTGAAGAGCGCTGCTGCGATGATAAGGAATTTCTTCATGTTCGTCATTGATGGCTCTTTGCGTGCAAAGATAATCAAGATTTATTGAAAAACAATAATAATTTATTAAATTCGATAAATTAATTATTCTTTACCAGCCAGCCGCTTGTATGTCCCGAGGCGGACCTTCG
This sequence comes from uncultured Bacteroidales bacterium, assembly GCA_946185205.1. Classification (GTDB taxonomy): domain Bacteria; phylum Bacteroidota; class Bacteroidia; order Bacteroidales; family UBA932; genus Cryptobacteroides. The sequence continues at coordinate 11,666 of CAMHIP010000053.1, forward strand.
CGAACTCTTCGGTCTTCTGGAGCAGCTCGGCGGCGTTCTCCGGGAAGAGCTTGTAGAGGGAAGCGAAACGGACCTCGCCCTTGAGGAAGTCCTGGAACTTGGTCCAGTCGGGCTCCTTGGAGTCGAGCGTGAACGGGTTCTTGCCCTGCTCCTCGAGCGCCGGGTTGTAGCGGTAGAGGTGCCAGTAGCCGCACTCCACGGCGAGCTTCTCTTCCTTCTGGCTCAGACCCATGCCCGCCTTGAGGCCGTGGTTGATACACGGGGCGTAGGCGATGATCAGGGACGGTCCGTCGTAGGCTTCGGCTTCCTTGATGGCGTTCATGTACTGGACCGGGCTGGCGCCCATGGCGACCTGGGCCACATAGACGTAGCCGTAGCTCATCGCCATCATGCCGAGATCCTTCTTGCGGATCTTCTTGCCGGAGGCGGCGAACTTGGCGATGGCGCCGATCGGGGTGGCCTTGGAGGACTGTCCGCCGGTGTTGGAATAGACCTCGGTGTCAAGAACGAGGATGTTGACATTCTCGCCGCTGGCGAGGACGTGGTCGAGTCCGCCGTAGCCGATGTCGTAGGAGGCGCCGTCACCGCCGAAGATCCACTGGCTCCGGGCCGGGATGAAGGCCTTGAGCTGCAGCAGGGACTTGCAGATCTCGCAGCCGCACGCTTCCATCAGCGGGACGAGCTTGTCGGCGACTTCGCGCGTGTTGGCGTAGTCTTTCCTGTTGTCGAGCCACTGCTGGAAGAGGGCTTTGATCTCGTCGGAGCAGCACTCGCACTCCAGACCCTTCTGCATCAGGGAAGCGACCGTCTCGCGGATGCGGTCGGAGCCGAGGTGCATGCCGAGGCCGAACTCGCAGAAGTCCTCGAACAGGGAGTTCTGCCAGGCCGGGCCGTGGCCGTGGGCGTCGGTGCAGTACGGGGAGGCGGGGAAGGAGGCGCCGTAGATGGAGGAGCAGCCCGTGGCGTTGGCGATCATCATGTGGTCGCCGAACAGCTGGGTGATGTTCTTGATGTACGGGGTCTCGCCGCAACCGGCGCAGGCGCCGGAGAACTCGAACAGCGGCTGGGCGAACTGGGCGGCCTTCATGTTGGACTTGGGATCCATCGGGGTCTTGTAGCCGACCTTCGCATTGAGGAAGTCGAACGCGGCCTGGTCGGCCTCGTGGTCCATGTAAGGCTCCATCTTGAGGGCCTTGTCCTTGGCGAGGCACACGTCCACGCAGTTGCCGCAGCCCGTACAGTCGGCGACGGACACGGCGATGGTGTATTTATACTGCTTGAGGTTGGCCTTGCCCTCGGTGACCTTGACGCCCTGTGCGGCGGCAGCGGCGGCCTCTTCGTCGGTCATCAGGAACGGACGGATGGCGGCGTGCGGGCAGACGAAGGCGCAGGTGTTGCACTGGATACACTTCTCAGGATCCCAGACGGGCACGCTGACGGCCACGCCGCGCTTCTCGTAAGCGGCGGTGCCGGCGGGCATCGTACCGTCCTGGTAGGGGAGGAAGGCGCTCACCGGGAGGGTGTCGCCGGCCTGGGCGTTGACCACGTCGGCGATCTCCTTGACGAACGGGGTCGCCAAGCGGCCGGCGTTCGGGTTGGTGAACTTGGCGTTGATCTGGGCCCACTCGGCGGGCACGTGCACCTGGGTGTATTCGCCGCCGCGGTCGATGGCCGCGTAGTTCATGTTGACGACGTTCTCGCCCTTCTTGCCGTAGGACTTGAGGGCGGCGTCCTTCATGTACTTGATGGCGTCCTCCACCGGGATGATGCCCGTGATGCGGAAGAAGGCGCTCTGGAGGATGGTGTTGGTCCTTCCGCCGAGGCCGATCTCCTGGGCGATCTTGGTGGCGTTGATGATGTAGAGCTTGAT
>CAMHIP010000054.1 GCA_946185205.1 uncultured Bacteroidales bacterium
GGCCCAGGTAGAGCTGCGGGAAGGCGGCGGAAATCGTCTGCTCGACGCAGCCGTAAGGATACTCGATGAGGTATTTGAGCCGGCGGCCCAGGTCGATGGCGGGGATGGAGGAAAGCTCCACGGCCACGCTGTTCGTGCCCGGCAGGCCGAACAGTTCGGCCGTCATGTCCTGGCTCTTTCCGGCGTCAAGCAGGATGGACTGGACGCGGGTGACGGGCGGGTTCTGGTTGAGGACGTCGATCTCTACGCGGCTGACCGACTTGTCGGAGCCGGCCTGCGCCGTGACGGTCACGTGCGCGATGCCGGTCTTGTCGCCGACCTGGACCTCGAAGTACTCGACCTGCTGGCCGGCCTTGCTGATGCTGGTCTCCAGCGTGGAGGATCCCTTGACGGTGAGCAGGTCGTCGGTCTGGATGCCGAGCTTGACCTTGCCCACGCCGTCCTTGAGGGCGATCACGGTGGAAGGGATGCGGATGGTCTCGCCGACGCTGAGCGTGCGCGGGAGCGTGGCCTGGACCATCACGGGCTGCGTGACGTTGACGTTCTTGGCGGCGCTGCCCTGGGCGTGGCCATCGGTGGCGATGACCATGGCGCGGAGCGCACCGATATACTGCGGCACTTCCACGCTGTGGGAAGCCGTCTTGCCGGCCTTCAGCTCGAAGGGACCGAGGTAGGCGACCACCGGTTTGAAGCGGTCGGCTCCCTGGCGCTTGAGCGCGCCGTTCCCCTCTTCGTCACCGCCGATGGCGAACAGCTGCTCGATGTGGCCGCCGTAGGCGCCGATCACGGAGTCGTATTCATCCCAGGTGCGCACGCGGAGGGCTTCCTTGGCATAGAAGGCGGCCCAGGCGTCCGGGGTCTTGAAGCCGGTGAGCGAGAGGAGTCCCTCATCGACGAGGGCGACGATGTAGCTCATGGCGCGGCCGTTCTCCTCCTTGACCTTGAAGCTCAGGGTGGATTCGGGCTTGGTCTCGGCAGGCAGGTCGATCACCGGGCTGAGGTGGGAGGCGGGATCCTCCACGTTGATGTTCTTGATGCCGTAGAGACGGATCGGGGCGTCGTTGTGGACGTTGCCGTGCGGCTGGATGAGGGCGACGGAGGCGTAGGCGTTCGGCGCCATCTCCCTGGTCACGGGGATGCGGATCTCCGTGCTGCCGGCGAAGCATTCCACGCGGCGGGTGCTCAGGATGCGGCCTCCCTTCTCGATGGAGACGAGGGCGCTGGCGCCGGCGGCGGAAGGAATGGTGATCTTGGCCGTCTCGCCGACGGCATATTTCTCCTTGTCGATCAGCATGTTGAGCTGCGTGGAGCCTTCGGAGGCGTCGGTCGCGTCGCTCTCATTGACTTCGCACAGCATCGAGGTGGCATGGCCGCCGCGGGTGTCCGTGACGCGGATGTAGTAGAGTCCGTGGGGGGCGTCCGCCCAGTCATAGCTGAACGAGCCTTTGCCGCCGGAGGTGGAGAAGGTCTTCTCGTAGAGGAGCTCCTTGCTCTTGCCGGCCATGTAGCCGGCGATCTCGCCGGAGGCGTCCCACCACCAGTCCCAATCCACGTGATAGACCTCGGCGTGCAGGCCGGAGGTGTTGGTGGCCTTGCCGTCGGGATCCACCGTGGCCACCTCGAACTTCTGGGACTTGCCCGCCTGGATGAAGCGGTCGCCCCACTTGTCCTTCTGGAGCTCGGTCTTGATGCCGACGTAGTTCATGAACGGGGAGAGCGGGGCGCTGGCGTAGCTCGTGCTGAAATCGCCGCCCGGCTCGAAGGCGCGGAAGGTGAAGCCGGCGTTCAGCATGCCCGGCGTCGTGTTCTTGTTGACATCCACGACGGCGCTGATGCCCGCCTCGCCGTTCTCGTCGGTCATGAAGTCCTTGTAGGAGAGCGTCTGGGTCTCGAACTCGCGGGCGTCGTCCATGAAGTCGTAATCCTCCCAGCCCTTGAAGCGGGTCGTGGCGGAGGAGAGCTCCAGGTCGCCGTTGACCTTCAGCTTGCTGCCGGGAGCGCCGTACAACCAGGCCACGCTGATGTCAAACCGGCTCTTGTCGCTATTATAAGCGGTCAGCGCTCCGTCAGGGAAGTGCATCTGGATGTCGAGCTTGTTGGGCTTGATGGCCTCGACACGGAGCGTCTTGCTGAACGTCTGTCCGCCCAGGCTCACGTCCACGCGCCAGCGGCCGGAGGGGGCATCCTGGTCGGTCGTGAACGGGAAATGGTACAGGTTGGCGGCGGAAGTGCGGGCGGAAAGGGTCTGCACGAGCTGGCCGTCGGGGTTGCGCAACTGCGCGGTGACGGGGTGTCCCGCGGGAAGCGGGGTGTCATCGAAGAGGGTCACCACGCTGACGTGCAGCGTGTCGCCCGGGCGCCAGACGCCGCGCTCGCCGAAGATATAGGCCTTGATGCCGCCTTCGTGCGTGGTGCCGCTGACGTCGAAGTTGCTGGTGGTGAGCGCCTTCTCATTGCGCAGGTCGAGGTAGGCGAAGTTCTTGCCGCTCGTGGCGGAGACGAAGCTGCCGTCCTGGATCCCGGTGAAGGAGACGCGGCCCTCGCGGTCGGTCTGGCCCTTGGCCAGCTCCTGCTGGGCGAAACTGAAGAGCTTGACGCGGGCGCCGGACACGGGCTTGCCCGTCAGCACGTCGTAGGCGAAGACCTCGAAGTCGCTGTCGCCGCGCTTGGCGATCAGCACGAGGTTGCTGGCGAGCAGATCGACGCTGCGCTCCTCGTAGGTGTCATAGTCGCCGAAGGAAGTCTCGCTGTCCCAGAAATCCTCTTCCGTGAGCGGCTCGCGGCCGCGGATCTCGATATGGTAGATGGCACCGGGCTCGGGCTTGACGAGTTCGTCCAGACTGAGTCCGTAGGTCTTCCATTCCCGGATGTGGTCTGCATCCCGGTCGCCCAGCACGAGGGTCGTGTCGGCGACGATGTCGGCCACCTTGTAGATCTCGTAGCGGGTCTCATAGCTGTCCAGCTGCAGGAATTGCAGGATGTTGCTGCTGAACACCTTCTTGACACGCACCTGCGCCTGGGCGTAGGAGACGGAGCCGAACAGCAGGTCCAGGCTGCCCTTGGAAGGGAGGATGGAGCCCTTGCTGATGAAACGGATGGTGGGGACCTCGGGATCGATGTCCTCACCCGTGGAAGCAGCGCCCTCGGTGGGGAGGGCCAGTTCGGTGCCGCCGCGGACGGCGGACACAGCAGGACCGGCGGCCTTCTTGGCGCCGCCGCCCGAACAGGCGGCGATCAGACCGGCGGCTGCGGCCAAAGTGAGGATGAGTTTGATTTTTTTCATAGAAAAAATGCTACATTTGTTTTGTACAATGGGCAAAGTTAAAAAATATCTTCTGATTTCAATCCCTTTTGTCCTGATTGTTTGGTATTTATTCTGTTTGCCACGCAATCTGTTCAAGGTTCCCCTCTCCGCGACGGCCGTCGCGGAGGACGGTACGCTGCTCGGCGCCCGCATCTCTTCGGACGGACAGTGGTACTTCCCGCCGGCGGACCATGTCCCCGATAAATTCGCAAAATGCATCGTCTGTTACGAGGACAAGCGCTTCTGGTGGCACCTGGGCATCGATTATCTGTCCGCCGGACGCGCGCTGGTGCAGAACCTCACGCGCGGCGAGGTGGTCAGCGGCGCCAGTACGCTCACGATGCAGGTGATCCGCCTGAACCGTCCCGGAGCGCCGCGCACCCTCCCGGAGAAACTCTACGAGATGGTGCTGGCCACGCGCCTGGAGATGCGCTGCACGAAACGCAGGATCCTGCTCCTGTATGCCTCCAACGCCCCGTTCGGGGGCAATGTGGTAGGGTTGGAAGCGGCCGCCTGGCGCTATTTCGGACGCAGCGCGGACGACCTTTCCTGGGGCGAGAGCGCGATGCTTGCGGTGCTGCCCAACGCGCCGGGCCTGATCCACCCGGGCCGCGCGCGGGAACGCCTGCTCGACAAACGCAACGCGCTGCTGGACCGGCTGGCGGAGAAGGGCGTCATCGACCCGACGGAGTGCATGCTGGCGAAAGACGAACCCCTGCCGGACAAGCCGCTCGCGATGCCGGACGCCGCCTACCACCTGCTGGAGCGCTGCCGCCGGGACAGTGGCGACGGCCCCTATCCGATGACCCTGGACGCCGCCCTGCAGACGCGCGTCGGCGCCATTGTGAAGCGGCATTTCGACAGCTACCACACCAACCTGGTCGACAACATGGGCGTGCTGGTGGTGGATGTGCACAGCGGCGAGATCCGCGCCTACTGGGGCAACACGCGCGGCTGTGCGCCCCGGCTGCGCGGCGCCGACGTCGATATGGTCCCGGCGGCACGCTCCAGCGGCTCCACGCTCAAGCCGCTGCTCTATGCCGCGATGCTGGATGCCGGCCAGATCCTGCCCACCTCCCTGGTGAAGGATACCCCCTACAACTACAACAATTTCTCGCCCCACAACTACGGCCGCACCTTCGACGGAGCCGTCCCGGCGCACGAGGTGATCGAGCGTTCGCTCAACGTCCCCTCCGTGCGGATGCTGGAGCAGTTCGGCCCCGAACCTTTCCTGCAGATCCTGCAGCAGATGGGCTTTTCGACCATCGACAAGGATGCCGACCACTACGGCCTGTCGCTGATCCTCGGCGGTGCCGAAATCTCGCTGGAAACGCTGGCCCGCGCCTATTACTATATGGCCGCGGAGCTGGCGGGAGACCCTGTCTATGAGGAACTTGCCTATCTGCAGGACGCCCGGCGCGACCGTCTGCCCGCGCGCCGCATTCCGATCAGCCGGGCGGCGGCGTACCTGACCTTCGACGCCCTGTCCAATGCCAACCGCCCCGAGGAGGAGGCCTCCTGGATGGACTTCGCCACCGGGCGGCGCATCGCCTGGAAGACCGGCACCAGCTGGGGCAACCGCGATGCCTGGAGCGTGGGCGTGAACCGGGACTGGGTCGTGGCCGTGTGGGTGGGCAACGCCGACGGCGAAGGCCGTGCCGGCGTCACGGGCGTCTCCTACGCCTCGCCGGTGATGTTTGACGTGTTTTCCGCCCTGCCGGGTTCGGCCTGGTTTGCCCGTCCCACCGACGGGATGACGCAGATCGAGGTCTGCCACGACAGCGGCTTCCCCGCAAGCGACCTCTGCCCGCAGCGGGACACCATCTGGGTGCCCGACGTGGAGGAGCAGCCCGACATGTGCCGCTACCACCGCCTGGTGCATCTGGATGCCGAAGGCCGCTACCAGGTCAACTCCAGCTGCTGCCCGCCGGAGCAGATGCGCGCCGAGGTCCGTTTCGTGCTTCCGCCCGCGCAGGAGTGGTATTACATGAAGAAACACCTGGACTACCGGCCCCTTCCGCCCAAGCATCCGCTCTTCGACGCGGCCTCGTCCGGCAGCAACCCCATCGAGATCATCTATCCCCAGCCCGGCATCACGCTCGTGCTGACGCGCGGCCTGTCCGGCACGCAGAACGGCGCGGTCTTCCGCGCCGCCCACGCCGACCCCGGCGCCACGCTGTACTGGCACATCGACGACGAATTCGTGGGGGAGACCCGCGGCGAGCACGAAATGCGCGTGGACCCGCCCCGCGGTGAGCACCGCCTCACCCTGATCGACGAACAGGGCGCCCGGCGGGTGAGTCTGTTCACCGTCAAATAAATTTCTTATCTTTGCGCGTTTTTTTTGACCATCGCATTATGCAAGGAATCTGGACTGTCCTGATGCTCGTCTGCTCGAACATCTTCATGACATTCGCCTGGTACGGGCATCTGAAACTGCAGGAGATGAAGATCTCGACCGGCTGGCCGCTGATCCTGATCATCCTCTTCTCCTGGGGCATCGCCTTCTTCGAGTATTGCCTTACCGTCCCGGCCAACCGCATCGGCTTCGTGGGCAACGGCGGCCCCTTCAACCTGATGCAGCTCAAGGTCATCCAGGAAGCCATCTCCCTGACCGTCTTCACGGTCATCGTCCACTTCCTCTTCCAGGGCCAGGGCCTCCAGTGGAACCACCTGGCCGCCTTCGCCTGCCTGGTGCTGGCGGTGTTCTTTGTGTTCCTGAAATAACGCAACTTGTGTTATGTCATTGCCATTCAGATTCCGGTGCGCTGTCCTCTTCCTGCTGTGCCTGGCGGCCTGCCGGGCGCCGGCGCCGCGCGTGCCGCAGGTGCCGGAGGGGCTGTTCGACCTGGGCGATACCGTCGCGCTCGGCCTGTCCCGGCTGCCGGGCGCCGAGACCGTCAGCGTCTTCCGGCCGGAGGGGGAGCGCTATGTCAACAACGTGGTAATGAGCTACTTCTGGGGAGAGTTTTACTGTATGTGGCAGGAGTCTGCCCGGGATGAGGATACGCCCGATTCGTTCGTGGCGCTGTCCCGCAGCCGGGACGGGAAGCACTGGAGTGCGCCGGAGCCGCTGGCCCTGCCCACGGACAGCACCTTCGCATCGCCCGGCGGCTGGATCCAGCGGGGCGATTCGCTTTGCGCCGTACTGAATCTGATCTGCTCGCCGGAGCGCGCCAGGGGCGGCACCGCATGGTATGTCGCCACGGAGAACGGCCGCGACTGGAGCCGGCCGGCGCCGCTCCGGATGGCGGACGGCTCGCCGGTGGACGGTATCCTGGAGCAGGATCCGATGCTGCTGCCCGGCGGGCGGACGGTCGGCGCGGCCCATTTCCGCCCGGACACACAGGTGGCTCCCATCTACACCGACGACCCCTCCGGCCTGCGCGGCTGGGTGCGCGTCCCGCTCCCGGAAGGGGAGGGCAAGCCGCTGGAACCCAGCCAGTACCGGACGCGCAAAGGCGGTCTTGTCATGTTTTTCCGGGACCAGGCCTCTTCCTTCCGGAAACTGTATTCCATCTCGGAAGACGGCGGGCAGACCTGGAGTGCTCCGGCCCTGACCGACATCCCGGACTCCCGCTCCAAGCAGTGCGCCGGGACCCTCCCGGACGGCCGGACCTTCTGGGTCGGCAACCCGACCGGCAGCAAATCCCGCCGCATCCTGGCGCTGGCCGTCGCGGACGACGGATACACGTTCGACCGCGCCTGGGTGCTCGCTTCCGCGGATGATCTTCCCCGCCAGCGCTTCGCCGGCCGCTACAAGACCCTGGGCTACAGCTATCCCAAGGCCTTCGTCCAGCCGGACGGGACCCTCTGGATCTCTTTTTCCGTCAATAAGGAAGACGCCGCGCTGATCCGGATTCCGGCAGGGACGCTCTAGATGTCTCCCCGGATCACCACCGGCTCCAGCTCGGGGTCGATGGGCTCTTCGGGCTCGTTGAAGGGCTCCAGGAAGGGGTTGTGGGTGCGCTCGTGGCCGATGGTGGAGGTGGGGCCGTGGCCCGGGAGGATGCGGATGTCGGGGTCGAGCAGGATCAGTTTCTCCATGATTGAGCGGATCTCGTCGTCATACTCGCTGTAGAGGAAGTCGGTGCGGCCGATGGAGCCCGCGAAGAGGGTATCGCCGGTCAGCATCACGCCGGCTTCGCGCTCGAGGTAGCACACGCCGCCCGGGGTGTGCCCGGGGGTGGCGATGACCTCCCACTTCATCCCGGCGATCTCCAGCACCTGCCCGTCCTGCACGGGCGTCCGGGCGAAGTCCGTGTCGGGGGCCTTGAGGCCCAGGCGTCCGGCCATGTCGGCGCTGTAGCCGAGCACGGCTTCGTCGGCGGGGTGCATATAGACCGGAATGCCGCCGAAGCGGTCCTGCAGCAGTTTCGCCCCGAAGAAATGATCGAAATGTCCGTGCGTGAGCAGGATGGCCTCGGGCCGGAGGCTTTCCTGCGCGAGCAGGTCTTCGAGGGCGGAGATTTCAGCGGGGCTGTAGCAGCCGGGGTCGGCGATGATGCAGCGGCCGGCCTCCTGCCAGGCCACGTAGAGGCGTTCCTGGAGGAGATTGCAGGTGAGGGCTCGGATATTCAGCATGTCTTTGCGCATAAAGATTGGCAAATTTACAAAAGAAGTGTTAATTTTGTATGATAGCACCCACACGAAAATGCACATCGGCATAGCAGGAAATATCGGCAGCGGCAAGACCACGCTCACCCGCAAGCTCGCAGAACACTACGGCTGGACGCCCAAGTACGAAGCCGTGACGTACAACCCTTATCTGGAAGACTACTACAAGGACATCCCCCGCTGGTCCTACAACCTGGAGACCTATTTCCTGGCGCAGCGGTTCCAGGATGTGCTGGATATCGCCAGGTCCCGGGACGTGATCATCCAGGACCGGACCCTGTTCGAGGGGGTGGAGATCTTCGTGGCGAACAACCACGACCTCGGCAACCTGTCCGACCGCGACTACGACACCTACATGCAGCTCTTCCGCCTGATGATGTCGATGGTCAACCCGCCCGACCTGCTGATCTACCTGCGCTGCAGCGTCCCGCACCTGGTGGAACAGATCCGCAAGCGCGGCCGCGACTACGAGCAGAGCATGAGCCTGGAGTACCTCAGCGGGCTGAACGAGCGCTACGAGCAATGGATCGCCCGTTATCAGGGCCGGCTGCTCGTCATCGACGCCGACCGCCTGGATTTCCAGAACCGTCCGGAGGACTTCGCCTTCATCACGGACAAGATTGACGCCGAACTATTCGGACTATTCAAATAATTCTCTTAACTTTGTAAGTTCTAACAAAACGAGATATGCACATTGCGATAGCAGGAAATATCGGCAGCGGCAAGACCACGCTCACCAAGATGCTGGCCTCGCACTACGGCTGGATCCCCAAGTTCGAGTCCGTCGATTTCAACCCCTACCTGTCCGACTTCTACGAGGACATGGAGCGCTGGTCCTTCAACCTCCAGATCTACTTCCTCAACAAGCGGTTCAAGGACGTGGTCGAGATCGCCAAGACCGACGACGTGATCATCCAGGACCGCACCATCTATGAGGACGCCCGCATCTTCGCCCCCAACCTCCACGACATGGGCCTGATGAGCACCCGCGATTTCGAGAACTACACGGACCTCTTCGACCTGATGATGTCGCTGGTGGGCAATCCGGACCTGCTGATCTACCTCCGCTCGAGCATTCCCAACCTCATCGCGCAGATCCAGAAGCGCGGCCGCGAGTACGAGAAGAGCATCCGCATCGACTACCTCACGGGCCTGAACGAGAAATACGAGAACTGGATCAAGGATTACGACGGCAACCTGCTGATCATCGACGCCGACCACATCAAGTTCGGCAACAATCCCGAAGATTTCGAAAAAGTAACCGATATGATCGACGCGCAGCTCTACGGGCTGTTCGCGCCCAAAGATACCCAATATGGAGAATAACAACAGACCTACCATCATCGACTTTGTCGAGAAGTACACCCATCAGTTCGCAGACCACACCTATCTCCGCGAGAAGGTGGACGGCCAGTGGAAGGAAATCACCCAGGAAGAGACCCGCCGGACGGCCTACCGCATCGGCGCCGGCCTGATGGCCCTCGGTCTCGAGAAGGGCGACAAGATCGCCCTCCTGTCCGAGAGCCGCTCCATGTGGATCCTTGCCGAACTGGGCGCCCTGTATGCCGGCGCCACCGACGTCCCCCTGTCGGTCAATCTCGGCGCGGATGCCGACCTGATCTTCCGCATCGGCCACTCCGAAGCGAAATGGATCCTCGTCTCCGGCAACCAGCTGCCCAAGATCCGCAAGATCCTTCCGCAGTGCCCCAATGTGAAGAAGGTCATCGTCTTCGACGACACGGCCTTCGACTATGACAAACTGGAAGAGAAGGAGATCCGCATGTCCGAGGTGCAGAAGATGGGCGACGCCTTCCTGGCGGAGCGCGAGGCCGAATTCGTGGCCCGCTACAAGTCCGTCGGCCCCGACGACTACGCCAACATCAGCTACACCTCCGGCACCACCGCCGACCCGAAGGGCATCCTGCTGACGCACCGCAACTACACGGCCAACGTGGCGCAGGGCAACAGCGTCATCTCCATCGATGAGGGCGACGTGATGCTCATCATCCTGCCGCTGGACCACTGCTTCGCGCACGTGGCCGGCATGTACACGATGATGTACTACGGCGGCAGCATCGCCTTCGTGCCCATCGGCAAGAACTCGCTCGCCACGCTGAAGAACGTCCCCGTGGCCATCCGCGAGACCCGTCCGCACGTGATGCTGTCCGTGCCGGCGCTTGCCCGCAATTTCAAGAAGAATATCGAGAGCGGCATCAAGGCCAAGGGCCCGAAGGTGGAGAAGCTTTTCAACTTCGCCGTGAAGAATGCCATCGCCTACAACAAGGAATACTACAACCGCGGCGGCCTGAAGGACTGCTGGCGCAAGCCCCTGATGTGGCTCTTCGACAAGCTGATCTTCAAGCAGGTGCGCGAAAGCTTCGGCGGCCGCATGAAGTTCTTCGTGGGCGGCGGCGCCCTGCTCGACATCGAGCTCCAGCGCTTCTTCTGCGCCGTCGGGATGCCGATGTTCCAGGGCTACGGCCTGACGGAGGCCACCCCGATCATCTGCGCCAACTCCATGGGCCACGCCATCTTCGGCTCCTCCGGCCGCATCGTGCGCCCGATGGACTGCATCATCTGCGACGACCAGGGCAAGGAAGTCCCGATCGGCCAGAAGGGCGAGATCGTCATCCGCGGAGAGAACGTGATGGCCGGCTACTGGAAGAACCCCGAGGCCACGGCCAAGACTGTGATCGACGGCTGGCTGCACACCGGCGACATGGGCTACATCTGCCCCTTCGACCATGACTTCCTCTATGTCACGGGCCGCTTCAAGTCCCTGCTGATCGGCGCCGACGGCGAAAAGTATTCGCCCGAGGGCTTCGAGGACAGCCTCCCGGAGGTGTCCAAATACGTGTCCCAGGTGGTCCTGCACAACAACCAGAACCCCTACACGGTCGTGCTGATCGTCCCTGAGAAGGAGGCGCTGGCCGAATTCGTGAAGCAGCAGGGCCTCGATCCCGCTACCCGCGAGGGCAAGGTGGCGATGCTGCAGAAGATCCAGTCCGAGATCGACACCTACAAGACGGGCGGCCCGCACGCCGACCTCTTCCCGGACCGCTGGCTCCCTGCCGCCGTCATCATCTGCGACGAGCCCTACACCATCGCCAACCAGATGATGAACTCCACGATGAAGATCGTTCGCCGCAAGGTGGAGGAACACTATGCCGACCGCATCGCCTACGCCTACACGGCCGAAGGCAAGCAACTGGCCAACGAGAAGAACCTCGCGTCCCTGTAAACAATACTAAAACCAGACATAATGGAAAAGAAAAAAGTTAACATGGTGGCCGTCGTGACGATGTGCTTCATCTTCGCGATGATCTCCTTCGTCACCAACATGGCCGCGCCGTTCGGCAACATCTGGAAGGGCCAGTTCAGCTGGGCCGCCATGATGGGCAACATGATGAATTTTGCGGCCTACCTCTTCATGGGGATTCCCGCCGGCAAGATGCTGGTCAAGGTCGGCTACAAGAAGACCACCCTCATCGGAATCGCCACGGGCTTCGTGGGCATCGTGATCCAGTGGCTGAGCAGCCTGTCCGCTTTCGGTGATTTCGCGATCTACATCTATCTGCTCGGCGCTTTCGTCTGCGGCTTCTGCGTCTGCATGCTCAACACGGTCGTCAATCCGATGCTCAACCTGCTCGGCGGCGGTGGCAACAAGGGCAACCAGTTCATCCAGATCGGCGGCACCTGCAACTCCCTGGCCGGTACGCTGACCCCGCTTCTCGTGGGCGTGCTGATCGGTACGGTCACGGACAAGACCGCGATGTCCGACGTGGCTCCGCTGCTTTTCATCGCCATGGCCGTGTTCGCCATTTCCTTCGTGATCATCTCCTTCGTGAAGGTCCCGGAGCCCGCCATGGAGCGCAAGGATGTCAAATTCGAGCACAGCGCCTGGAGTTTCCGCCACACGGTGCTCGGCGTCATCGCCATCTTCTTCTATGTGGGCATCGAGATCGGCATCCCCGCCCAGCTCAATTTCTACATCTCCGACCTGGGCTTTGAGGGTTCCGCCGCCGTGGCCGGCTTCCTGGCCGCCTCCTATTGGTTCCTGATGATGATCGGGCGTTTCCTCAGCAGCTTCATCAGCGGCAAGGTGAGCACCCGCACGCAGATGATCTTCGTGTCCTCGCTGGCCATCCTCCTGCTGCTCATCGCCATCTTCCTGCCGGAGAGCGTCAGCATGACCATCAAGGGCTCCGCCGTGCCGATGAAGTGTATCTTCCTCGCCGTCTGCGGTATCTGCACGTCCATCATGTGGGGCGCCATCTTCAACCTGGCGGTCGAGGGCCTCGGCAAGTATAACGAGCAGGCCTCCGGCATCTTCATGATGATGGTGGTCGGCGGCGGCATCATGCCGCTCATCCAGCAGGCCATCGCCCAGCGGGCCGGCGCCATCCCCAGCTACTGGCTGGTGATCGCGATGCTTGCCTATCTGCTCTACTACTCCATCTGGGGCTGCAAGAACGTGAACAAAGACATCCCTGTCGATTAAGTATATGGAAGGATTGCAGAAACAATTTGTCGTGGGCGTCGATATCGGCGGCCAGACCTCCAAGATCGGGCTGGTGGACGCCCGTGGCGACGTCCTGTTCCAGAACGTCATCCGTACTGACATTTACGGCGAAGATGCCGATGCCTATATCAAGGACCTGGCGGAGGCCATCAAGGCCTGCGTGGAGCAGGGCGGCAAGCAGCTGGAAGAGGTGCGCGGTGTCGGCGTCGGTGCGCCGAACGGCAACTACTACACCGGCGAGATTGCCTTCGCCCCCAACATCGTGTGGGCGGCCAACCATGCGGTCCCGTTCTCCAAACTCCTCTCCGAGGCCCTGGACGGCATGCCCGTCTCGCTGACCAACGATGCCAATGCGGCCGCCGTCGGTGAGATGGCTTACGGTGCCGCCCGCGGCATGAAGAATTTCATCATGATCACCCTCGGTACCGGTGTCGGCAGCGGCATCGTGATCGACGGCAAGGTGGTCTATGGCAGCGACGGATTCGCCGGCGAACTCGGCCACACCTGCGTGGAACGCAAGAACGGCCGTCCGTGCGGCTGCGGCAAGACCGGGTGCCTGGAGGCCTACTGCTCGGCGATGGGCATCGCCCGCACGGCGCGCGAGTGGCTGGAAGCCACGGACGAGCCGTCCTCCCTGCGCGACCTCGACAACATCAGTTCCAAGGACATCTTCGACGCCGCCAAGGCCGGGGATGCCATGGCCCTGCGGCTCTTTGAGTATACGGGCACGATCCTGGGCCGGAGCTTCGCGGATTTCGTGGCGTTCAGCGCTCCGGAGGCCATCGTGCTCTTCGGCGGCCTCGCCCGTGCCAAGGAGTTCCTCTACGAGCCGATGAAACGTGCGATGGAGGACAACCTCCTGAAGATCTGGAAGGGCAAGGTGCAGATCGTGTTCTCCCAGCTGAAGGAATCCGACGCCGCCATCCTCGGCGCCTCCGCCCTCGCGTGGGAATTATAGAAACAAGGTTAATTATTAAATAGTTACGATGAAAAAGATTAAAATTTTCGCGGCCCTGCTGATGGGCCTTGCCATGGCGGCTTGCTCCGGCCAGCCGTCGGGTGATCCGCTCCCCAAAGAATTCCAGCC
>CAMHIP010000055.1 GCA_946185205.1 uncultured Bacteroidales bacterium
ACGCGATTCCCTTCAATCCACTGAACCATCCCGTCGGAATGGCCGAAGATTTCATAGCGGTCCCAGGGAATGATGACAATCTGGACCTGCAGATAATCCTCCAGAGTGGCCAGCAGTTCTTTCCTCTCCATCCAGTCATTCTCCTTGAAGATCTTGTCGGTCATGATGACTTTATCTCCGCATTTGACAAAGTTGCCGCCGTCCAGAATGAAGTCTACGGGAATTCGGCCGAGGTGCAAATGGTCAATGATCTCCAGAACATTCGGAACGTAACCGTCATAGCCCTGAAGATAATCGGGCCAATATTCATAGTAGAACACCAGCGTCTTCTCGAGTTGAATCGGCATGTAGTCCCGCGCCCATACATGCTTGTAGGATGATGTATAGGGCAGGAATTCAGCGTGGATCTGCTCCCGGTGCAAAGCCTCAAGGAGATTCCTGCAGACTGGCACATAGTGGCTGAGGCCATGTGCCAGGTACACCATGTTGGTTTGACAGTCTTGAATCATAATTCTATTTAAAACTATAATTAAATTATTAAATGCCAATCAGTTATACGATGCGCCAACAAAGATAGGCGGTCCTTTTGAGACCGCCAAACGGATTTTGTTAAAAGATGTTAAAGGATTCGAAAAAGTGGTGTATCGGGATGGTGATGTGCCCGATTCTCCCTTCAGTCCGCGCAGGAATTGCGTGACATGCAAATGGCTGATTGTCAGGTTGAAATGCTGAAAAGGGGTCCCGTTTTGACTACCCCCTTTTCAGGATAATCCGCAGATTATCAATATATTGCAGGTCACGGGAAAATCGGTGACGGCCAGCGCGCGGGGTGCGCACAGGGCACATTGCTCTCCCCCACGTCTTTGAGGGTCCAGTTCTTGGACCCTCGACAGCAAAAACGGTCAATTTCGCTGCTGAGGGTACAACCGATGGACCCTTGGGCACGGAGGAGGATCGGAGATGCCCGGTCGAAGCCGGGCATGACGGAGGTCGCAGCCGGGCATGACGGCGGTCGAAGCGAGGTCTTCGACTTTGAACGGAGCCCGGAAGAAATGGTCAGGATGGCCCCGATCAGCCTGGGGAGGCGCGGCTTCAATATGATTGACGGGCTTTTTCCCGATAGGCGGAAGGCGTTTGTCCGATGGTGCGCTTCAGGTAGCGCGTGAGCATCGGCGGCGCCGGGAAATGCATCCGGTCCGTGATCTCGGTAAGGGTCAAGGCCGGATCGTTCAGCAGCAGCAGGATCTCGTGGACCGTATAGTACTCAATCCAGTGCAGTGCGCTCTTGCCCGTGATTTTCTGACAGATAGCCGACAGGTACTTGGGCGTTACGCACAGTTCTGATGCATACCGGGCCACTTCCCTGCTCTCCCGGCAATGCTGCTGTACAAGTGTCAGGAAGCGCATGAAGAGCCGGGCCGAATTCTCGTCCGTATCGGCCTTCTCCATTTCGCGGGAGTAGATGTCCCACATGTCCATGAGCAGCAGCTGGAATACGCGGCCCACCAGCTCGTCATGGAAGAGGACGCGGCCGGAGTGGATTCTGCGCCGGAACTGGGAGAAATCCGCTTCGATGATGTCCCATTCGTCGGCCTCCAGATGGAAGACCGGGTGGGTCTTGATATAGACATAGCCCTTGGTGGCCCAGACCTGCTCGGGGTTGTAGAGGTTCAGGAAAGGATTGGAAATCATAAGGATGTCCGCATCGAAATCAGACGAGTAGCTGACATTCGAAATGGCCGTCGTCATCTGCCAGATCACCAGATCACCCGTGCCGGCCCTGAAGGGTTGTCCCATGGCGTCAAAGCGCATTTCTCCGCTTCGGCAAAGGATGTGGCAGTGGTAGCTTTCTTTATAGGCATCCGGAAATTTCGCGTCTCCCTGCGTGTTGAATATCAGAAAATCTTCCATACCCACGAAGATACGGAAGATTTCCTGCTTATCAAAATTTCTATCTTGCTTGCTCGAGGATCTGTCTGACTTCCCGGTCGCAGTGGGAGGCGGCGGCGCCGTGGATGGCGACACCGGCGGTAAGCTCAGCGTCGGGGACGGCCATCTTGAGCTGGCGGATGCTGCCGCCGAGACCGCTGCCCTCGTGGGAGCAGAACGGAACGATTTTCTTGCCGGCGAAATGGTAACTCTCCAGGAAGGTGAACACGGCCATCGGCGGAAGGCCCCACCAGTTGGGATATCCCAGGATGACGGTGTCGTATTGATCCATGTTTTCCACATTTGCGGTGAGTTCCGGACGGGCCTTGGCGCGGAGTTCTTCTTTGGCTTCCTCGATGCAGACCATATAGTCCGGAGAGTACTTCTTCACGGTATCGATCTGAAAAACATCGGCATCTGGGAGTAACGCCTTGATCTTCTCGACGATCACCTCGTTGTTGCCCCTGGGCAGGTTGCGGATGCTGCCGTCGACATAGTTCTGTCCGCGGCGGGAGTAGAATGCGATAAGTGTCTTTGCCATAGCTGTAATCAATTAACCGGTGCAAAGGTACGCGGTTTCGCCCAACGCTCCGTTATCGTTTTTTCTCAGGAAATTATCGAATTCTCCCAAAGCTTCAGCAGGTTCCGTCACGCGGCCAAACTTGTTCGCAGGGCGTTACGGAGGTCGGGCTCATCCTCCCCCTGCGGTCCGTGTTGGAAATTGCGTGACATGCAAATGACTGACAGTCAAGATAATCCGCAGATTATCATCATATTGCAGGTCACGGCCCACCGATGCACGGCCTGGACCCGCAGGATATCCTGACGGACAATGCCGCCCGCCTTTTTACCGTGCCTCCAACGCTTTGATACACCAGGAAAAGGCCGCTGCCAGCCGCTTGTCACCGTCCTGGAAATGGCCTCCGGCGTTCCAGACCAGCGTGCAGTTGTCGCTCCCGAGTTGGGCCTGCAGCAGTTCATACTCCCCTCTGACGCTTTCCCCGACCCGCGCTATGAATCTGTTCTTGACGTGCTCCTCCCGGTCCCCCAGGCTCAGATAGACCTTTCCCGTCTTGACCGGATGCTGTCTCGCGAAATCCATCCAGTCCCTGATCCAGAGGGAGGGAGAAGCCGCGGCGACGGCCGCGAAACGGTCCGTCTGCATAGAGGACCAGAGGGCGAAGAGCCCGCCGAGAGAATAGCCGCCGAGGATGACCGGAAGCTTCCCGTATTCTGCTTCCAGCGCAGGCAGAAGCGACTCCGTCACATAGCGAAGCGTCTCGCCGGTCTTGCTCCCCACTTCCGGGCTCCGGTTGATGGCATCGTCGTGCCAGGGCGTAAGGTCCAGATCCCAGTCGAAGATCTGGAATGCCGCCAGGACGAAAGGCGCGCCGCAGGCCGCTGAAATCAGCGCCGCCGTGCTGTCGAAAATGCCGCGTTCGTGGTTCCCAAGTGTCTGGATGAGAATATATTGAGCTTTGATGGAGTCCGAGATAAAGCACTCGCGGCCGTCTATCGTGCAGGTCTTGTGGTTCATGGCAGACTGTGAATGGCTATAACGCCAGGGTGACGGAGACATCCCCTGCTCCCGCCTTCAGGAAGGCTTTCAGCTCGTCCAGGGATTCGTATGGGATCTTGCCGAGCCGCGTATAGCTCCAGGTGTTGCTGCCGTAGAACAGGACGATCTGGTCGCCGCTGTAGAGGATGACATCCCCGGCCTGGGTGGTGATCTGGGAATTGTCGGCCGGAAGGGAGCGGCCCAGCGGCCCTACTTTTTCAAATCCGCCGTAGTCGCTGGCCGTGTATTGGATGGGGGCTTCGCGAAGGGCGCCGACCAGCGCCTGGGTGGCATCGTTGGTCTCCAGGACGATGGAGAGCGTCTTGCCGTCGATGGTAATATGGATTTTGTCTGGCATTTCTGTTTCTTTCTGGGAGTTCTCCGGTTTCTGCTGTTGCTGCTCCGCACCGGGCTGGGGGCCTTGGGTGCAGGAGAGCAGGGCAAGGAGCACCAAGATGGCCCCCAGCCCTGCAAGCAGATTGAGAAGAGTTTTCATATTCAGGTATCTGTGGTTATTTTACTTCTGTCAATTCCCCGGTCGCGGAATCGATGATGAATCCGCGCACGGACACGTCCGAGGGGATCAGCGGATGGTTCACGATGGCGGCGACCGTGTTCCGGACGGAGGCCTCCGTGTCGTGGAAGCCCTCCAGCCAGGCCGTCAGGTCCATGTCGCTGCGCTCCAGCTCCGCGGCCGGAATGCCCCTCCGGAGCATTTCTTCCCGGAAATGGCCGAAACTCATGTGGCAGGCGCCGCAGGTCGTGTGTGCCACCACCATGATTTCCGTGACTCCCAGCTCATAGACGGCCACGATGAGGCTGCGCATGGCCGAATCCCACGGCGAAGGGATCACGGCCCCGGCATTCTTGATAATCTTGGCATCGCCGTTCCTGAGCCCCAGGGCGTCCTGCAGGAGGACCGAAAGGCGCGTGTCCATGCAGCTGAGCACGGCCAGTTTCTTGTCCGGGAATTTGTCGGTGAGGTGTTTCTCGTAGCCCTTGGCGGCTACATACCCGCGGTTGAACGCGAGAACTTGATCGATACTGCTTGTTGTGTCCATAGTTATTCGCTGATGTTGTCTTTCTGAAACAGGGATTGGAAGAAGGCGACGGTCTCCGAGACGAATGGTCGATGGTCATGGCGATGATGGCGATGACCTTCAGCGCGTTCGAGTTCAAGATTATTGCCTGCATCATACGGGGTCTTTCGGGGATGAAAATACAAATTTATGCATTTTTCTTAACTTTGTGTCATGATCAGAAACCGACTCCTCCTTCTCCTGGCCGCCGTCTCCCTGACAGCGGCTTCCTGCGGGTCCCGTGACGGCGATGTCCTGGAGATCCGCTCGGAAGCCGACCTGAGCGGCCTCACCCTCAGCTGTTCCAGCGGAAACTATTATGAGCACAAGTATTCCGCCCGCAAGGACCTGTCCCTCTTCGTGACCAACTCCGAGGCGGACGCCGTGCAGGCGGTGCGCCAGGGACTGGCCGACGTCTTCGTCACGGACGAAGTGGCCCTTTCCGGAGACCGGCTGAAGGAGCTCGGGATGAAAAAGGCGTTCCGCGGCGAAGACGCCTTCGACGTGGCCTATGCCGTCCGCAAGGGAGACGCGAAGCTGCTGGAGCAGCTCAACGCCTTCATCACCTCCGCCAAGGCCGACGGGACGCTGGATGCCGTTATCTCCCATTGGGTGGAAGGCACGGAAGCCGTGCCGTTCCCGGACGGCGGAGAGACGTCCGGGGAGCCGCTTCGCTGCGTCCTGTGCATCAATATCGCCCCGGCCAGTTTCCTGGGCGACGGCGGACGCTGGGACGGGATGGATCCCGAAATCATCCGGCGATTTGCCCGCTGGGCGGGCCGCAGCGTGGAATTTGTCTATCAGGACCTCGGATCCGGCATCATCGCGCTCCAGACCGGCCAGGCCGATGTGATCGCCTCCTGCCTGTTCGTCACGGAGGAGCGCAAGAAGTCCGTGGATTTCTCCACGCCCTACTATGTGTGCCACCCCGGTTTCTTTGTCCGGGACCGTGCCCAGGGCGGCGGAGCGGGGCTGAAAGACCGGCTGCAGGCGAACCTGGTGACCGAAGGCCGCTGGAAACTGATCGCGTCCGGCCTCCTGGAGACCCTCAAAATCACCCTCTTCGCCATTCTGCTGGGGACGGTCCTGGGGGCTGCCGTCTGCGCCATGCTCCGCAGCCGCCGGTGGATCCGGCGCCTGGCCGAGCTCTACGGCGCCTTCATCCAGGGCATCCCCACGCTGGTGCTGCTCCTGATCATGTTCTATGTCGTTTTCGCCCATGCGGGATTCAGCGGCACGGCCGTGGCCATCGTCACCTTCGCCCTGTGTTTCGCCTGGTCCTCCGGCAGCATCTTCCACACGGCCATTTCCTCCGTGCCCAAGGGGCAGACGGAGGCGGGCCTCAGCCTGGGATTCACGCCCCTCAAGACGTTCACGGGCATCGTGTTCCCGCAGGCGCTGCAGAAGGCCCTGCCGCTGTACAGCGGGGAATGTGTGTCGCTCCTGAAGTCCACTTCCATCGTCGGCTACATCGCCATCATGGACCTCACCCGGGCCAGCGACCTGATCCGCAGCCGTACCTTCGACGCCCTCATCCCCCTGCTCATCATCACCGTGGTCTATTTCATCCTGGCCTGGCTTATCCGTCTTCTCCTGAACCTCTTCCTGAAAAAGTAATATGATCAGCATCAAACATTTAAGCAAAACGTTCCGCAATCCGGACGGCAGCACGCTCACGGTCCTGAAAGACGTCAACTGCGATATCGAAAAGGGAGAGGTCATCAGCATCATCGGCCCCTCCGGCACCGGGAAAAGCACCCTCCTCCGCGCCATCAACATGCTGGAGCCGCCCACCGGCGGCGAAATCTGGGTGGACGGGGAGAACATCCTGGCCAAGGGCTACCGGCTGGACAAGATGCGCCGTCGCGTGGGCATGGTGTTCCAGGGTTTCAACCTGTTCGACCACATGACCGTGCTCCGCAACATCACCTATGCGCCCATGGAGTTGTTGAAGAAACCGGAGGAGGAAGCCCGTGCCGAAGCCATGGAGCTGCTGAAGAAAGTGGGCCTCGCCCAAAAGGCCGACGTGTATCCGGACTCCCTTTCCGGCGGGCAGAAACAGCGTGTGGCGATTGCCCGTGCCCTGGCCATGCATCCCGAAGTCATCCTTTTCGACGAGCCGACCTCGGCCCTGGACCCCACCATGGTGGGCGAAGTGCTCAGCGTGATCCGGGGACTCGCCAAGGACGGCCTCACGATGCTGATCGTCACGCACGAGATGCGTTTCGCCCGCGACGTGAGCACCCGCATCTTCTTCATGAACGAGGGCGTCATCTACGAAGACGGCACCCCGGAGCAGATCTTCGGGCATCCGGTGCGCAGCGCCACCAAGGCCTTCGTGAACCGCATCCAGAAGCTGGTGTATGAGATTGACAGTGACGAGTTTGACTATCTGCAGATTCACACGGGCCTGAGCCGCTTCTGCATCAAGTACAACCTCGCGGACAAGATGGACGAGGCCTATGTCCTCATCAAGGAAATGCTCTTCGAGCACCTGCGAGGCATCCGGCCGCTCACCTTCCGCATCACCCACGCGGAGCTCTCCGGAGAGACGGCCCTGGACTTTATGGTGGAAGGACGCACGGAGTCGCCGCTGCCCCGCAACGAAGCGGTGGAACGGCTCCGCTCCCGCGTGAAAGGCCTCGTGGAAGAGCCTACGGCCCGCGGCTTCCGGGTGAAGCTGCTGATCTGACGGGAGTACGTTTTCTGGCAGGATGACTCAGCGCAGCGGCATGGCGTGTTTCATGAAAAACACGAAGCCCGATCCCAGGGCCGTGCCCAGGAACGGAATCAGCAGAGCGGTCAGAACAGCGTTTGTCATTTCTCTCAGAACAAATTGTGAATCAGGCGCCAGGCGATGGAGCCCGGCTGCGGGAGGGGCGGCAGGGCATCCCGGCGGAACCAGCGGGCGTCGGCGATCTCCGACTCCTGGATGCGGATGTCCCCGCTTGCGTATTCCGCGTAGAACGCGACCATGAGCTGGTCCGGGAACGGCCATCCCTGGCTCCCGGCATAGCGGATGTCCCGCACCTCGAGGCCCGTTTCCTCCCGGACCTCGCGCCGCAGGGCCTGCTCCAGCGTCTCTCCAATCTCCACGAAGCCGGCCAGGCAGGCGTAGATGCCCTTCGTGTCCTTGACGTTGCGCAGCAGGAGCAGTTCGTCGCCGCGGCGGATCAGGGTGATGATGCAGGGTTCGATCCGCGGATAATGCAGGCGGCCGCAGGCCGGGCATTCCAGGGCATGCTCGACGCCGTGCAGGCGCAGCGGTGCGCCGCAGAACGGGCAGAAACGCGTCGCGGACAGCCAGTTGCAGTAGCCCTTCATGCGGGCGGCGCGGGCGTTTTCAGCGTCGTCGTGGGCGAAGAAATAAGCCGGGAAGGGCTCGAAGCGGCAGCCCTGCGGGGCGGGCGTGTCCGGGGCCAGGGCGAGGGCGGCGCAGCCGGTGAGCGTGTCTTCGCAGCGGCAGGCCTGCGCAGATGCAGCGAAGGAGGCGATATGCTCCGCTCCCGCGGCATCGCCTCCTTCGTGTACCAGGATCTCCCGGCCTCTGAAAATGTATGTCCGCTTCCCTTCCCAGGAATCAATATGGTCAAGAAGCGCCATGGCGGGATCTGCTAATACCAGGGATCCGAGGACGCCGGCTCACGGATGTCGCTCAGCGTCATGATCTCATTGAGGAACCACTCGCCCGTGCTCGGTTTCTGGCGGAGCTTGATCTGGCGGGGGCTGTCCGCACCGCCGGAGGTGAAGTAAATCTGGGCCCAGTTGGCGTTCTGGAAGGAATACGGGTTGTAGGTGGGCGTGATCTTGTAGGGCTTGGTCGGGGTGTAGTTGTTGGCTACCGTGGCGCCCTGGAAGAAGGAACGCGGCTTGTAGGTCTTGCCCTGCAGGCGCTCTTTGATGAACTGGCGCTCATAGCCGGACAGGCTCTCGGGGCCCTTCAGCCAGTTGAGCATCTCGAAGCAGGCCTCGGGGTCGGTCTCGTAGCGGAGCAGGGCCACCATCACGAGGGATGCGACGCCGTACGGGTCTTTCATATCGGCCTCGGGCAGGGCCTGCAACTCCTGCACGTTCTGCGGGATAGCATTGAAGGTGTGGGTCTTCATGGTGGCGTTGCCCAAGATGTTACCGGTGTTGATGCCGCTGTTGTTGGCTACACGCTGGATGGTCCCGCAGCCGGAGAGCAGCAGCGCTGCGGCCGCGGCGATGAGGATGCTTGCAAGGTGTTTCATATTGTCGCTGAATAAAGTTAAACTAGACAAATATAGGAAAAAAAACTCTATAATTGAACATTCTGACCACAATACACCGTTATGTATCGCTTTTTAATTGTTATCTTTGCGACAACCAACTTTGCACACACATGAAAAAGATCCTCACCCTCCTGCTCGCTTCCCTGCTCCTGATGACGGGGATCGAGGCCCGCGCCCAGCGCGTGGAGAACGGCTCCCACAGCACCATCGGCTACATCAACAGCAACGGCCGCGTGGAGAACGGCTCGCACAGCACGATCGGCTACTTCAGCACCAGCCGCTTCGAGAACGGCTCGCACAGCACCATCGGTTACTACAACAGCGGCCGCTTCGAGAACGGTTCGCACAGCACCATCGGCTACTTCAACAGCGGGCGCGTGGAGAACGGCTCCCACAGCACCATCGGCTACGTCAGCAACGGCCGCGTGGAGAACGGCTCCCACAGTACCATCGGCTACTACGACACATCGATAAAACCCGAATGGGTCGCCTTCTTCTTTTTCTTCATGAAGAGATAAAAAAAGGCTCCTGCACAGCGCAGGAGCCTTTTTTGTAACTGCATTTGGGACTACTCCTTGCCGAGGTAGTTCCACACGCAGGCGGACAGGGCCGCACCGGCGCACGGGGCGACGATGAACACCCAGACATCCTTCAGCGCATCACCGCCGGCGAAGAGGGCCGGACCGAGGGAGCGGGCCGGGTTGACAGAGGTACCGGTCAGGTTGATGCACACGAGGTGCACGAGGATGAGGGTCAGACCGATGGCGAGACCGGCGAAGTTGCCGGCACCCTTCTTGGCGTCCGTGGTGCCGAGCACGACGAGCACGAAGAGGAAGGTGGCGAGGCACTCGACGAGCAGCGCACCGCCCACGCCGCCGGCATGGGCGACACCGTTGGTGCCCAATCCGGCAGGATTGGCGCCCGCGAAGGTGAGGCCGAAGTCCGGGGTCATGATCTTGGAGAACAGCAGCAGAACGGCACCGGCGAGGATACCGCCGATGATCTGGCCGCACCAGTAGCCGCAGGCGTCCTTCCAGGTCATGCGGCCGGACAGGGCGACAGCCAGCGTGATGGCCGGGTTGATGTGGCAGCCCGAGATGTTGCCGATCGTGTACGCCATGGCGATGACGGTCAGACCGAAAGCGATGGCGGTGCCCACGACACCGGCCGGAGTGCCGCAACCGATGAACATCGCGGTTGCGCAGCCCAGGAACGTCAGGACAAAGGTCCCGATGCATTCAGCAATGTACTTTTTCATCTGTAAAAAAAGGTTTAAAGGTTTTTTCGCGTTGCTAATTTATAAATTTTTCCCCGATTATTGCTAACTTTACCCGATAGATTTTTAAAGCAAATCCAGATATGTACGACGCAACTCACGGACTTTATGTCGCCCACGGCCCCAACGGGCCCATTTCCATCATCGGCAAAATGGCCAACCGCCACGGACTTATCGCCGGTGCCACCGGCACGGGCAAGACGGTCACCCTCCAGGTGCTCGCCGAATCTTTCAGCCAGGCGGGCGTGCCCTGTTTCATGGCCGACATGAAGGGCGACCTGTCCGGCATCAGCCAGGCCGGCCGCCTGAGCGGATTCATCGAGAAACGTCTGCCGGAGTTCGGCATCGAGAACCCGCAGTTCGCCGGCTGCCCGACCCGCTTCTACGACGTATTCGGCGAGCAGGGCCATCCGATGCGCACCACCGTCTCCAACATGGGCCCGCAGCTGCTCAGCCGCCTGCTGGGACTCAACGAGGTGCAGTCCGGCGTGATGGACATCGTCTTCCGCGCCGCGGATGACAAGGGCCTGCTGCTGATCGACATGAAGGATCTCCGCGCCATGCTGGGCTATGTGGCCGAGCATGCCGAGGAATACACCCGCACCTACGGCAACGTGTCCGCCTCCAGCGTGGGCGCCATCCAGCGTTCGCTCCTCTCGCTCGAAAACCAGGGCGCGGAGAAGTTCTTCGCCGAGCCGGCTTTCGACATCCAGGACCTCTTTGCCGTGGATGAGAACGGCCGCGGCGTGATGAGCGTGCTGGCCGCCGACAAACTGATGCTCAACCCCAAGCTCTATTCCACCTTCCTGCTCTGGCTGCTCTCCGACATCTATGCCAACATGCCGGAAGTCGGCGACCAGGAGCTGCCCAAGCTCGTGTTCTTCTTCGACGAGGCGCATACCCTCTTCACGGACACGGCCCCCGCACTCGTGAGCAAGATCGAGCAGGTGGTCCGCCTGATCCGAAGCAAGGGCATCGGCGTCTATTTCATCACGCAGAACCCTTCCGACATCCCCGACAGCGTCCTCGGCCAGCTGGGCAACCGCGTCCAGCACGCCCTCCGCGCCTATACACCGAAGGACCAGAAGGCCGTCAAGGCCGCCGCTGAGACCTTCCGCGTCAATCCGGCCTTCAAGACGGAAGACGCCATCATGGCGCTCGAGACCGGCGAGGCGCTGGTCAGCTTCCTGGATCCGAAAGGCGCCCCGAGCATCGTGGAGCGCGCCAAGATCCTCTTCCCGCTCAGCCAGATCGGCCCCATCACGGCCGGCCAGCGGCTGGACATTCAGAACGCTTCGCCCGTCGGCGGCAAATACGACCACGTGATCGACCGCGAGTCGGCCTTCGAGGTCCTGCTGGCGGACGCGCAGAAGGCGGCGGAGGAGCAGGCCAAGCAGCAGGAGGAGATCGAGCGGCAGAAGGAAGAGGCCGCCCGCGCCAAGGAAAAGGAGAAACTGGAATACAAGGAGCCCAAGAAGGCCGCCAAGGCGAAGAAGACCATCGCCGGCACGGTAGCCGCCGCTGCCGCTGCCGCCGCCATCTCCAGCGTCTCGCGCAGCGCCGGCACGGCCGTCTCCAACGCCGTCACCGGCAAGAAGAGCAAGAGCAAGAAGAGCACGGCGGAGAAGGCCATCGGCAGCGCCACGTCCAGCGCCCTCCGGGCCCTGACCCGCAGCATCCTCGGAAGCCTGATCAAATAACTCCCTGTCATTCTGAAAGATCCCATTCTGAGTGAAACGAAGAATCTCCCTCCTCCCGGCGCTCTGCCTGCTCGCCCTCGTTTCCTGCCACCGCAAGCCGCAGGAGCCGGGTCCCGCCGCACCTGAGCCGGAGGTTCTGCCGCCGGTCGGGTTTTTCGCAGACCGGTACGACGCTGACACCCTGCAGGTGCGCAGCGGGGAGACCTTCACCGGCCTGATGGGGCGCCTCGGCCTGGGGTCGGAAGATACCTTTCAGCTGGTCCAGCTGTGCGACAGCCTCTTTGATGTGCGCCGGATGCGCGCCGGCAACGAGGTGCAGGCCTACTACAGCCCGGATTCCCTCCGGACGCTGCAGTACGTGGTGTATGTGCAGGACCGCGTCCGTTCCACCGTCTTCCGCTGCGCCGACTCGCTGGCCGTGTGGCAGGTCGAGAAGCCGGTCGAGCACCAGCGCCGTACGGCCGACGTGACGATCACCAGTTCGCTGTGGAATGACATGATGGCGGCCGGGGCCTCCCCCGCCCTGATCGTGGACCTCGCGGACATCTATCAGTGGAGCGTCAATTTCTTCGGTCTCCAGAAGGAGGACCGCTTCCGGCTGATCTACAGCCAGACGGTCTGTGAGGGCGAGGTGGTGTCGGTCGATACCATCCATTTCTGCCTCTTCACGCCCGCCTCCGGCAAGGAGGTGGCCGCCGTGCGCTATGACATCGGAGACGGCGAGCGCGGCACCTACTGGGGCCAGGGCGGCGAGAGTCTCAAGCGGATGTTCCTCAAGGCGCCGCTCAAATACAACCGCATCAGCAGCGGTTTCTCCTATG
>CAMHIP010000056.1 GCA_946185205.1 uncultured Bacteroidales bacterium
GTGCAGATGCTGCGGTTGTGCGTGACCATCACGATGGCCGTGCCCTGCTCGCGGTTGATCTGCTGCAGCAGCTGCAGGATCCCTTCTGCCGTCTCCTCGTCCAGGTTGCCGGTCGGTTCGTCCGCCAGGATCACGGCGGGATTGTTGAGGATGGCGCGGGCGATGGCGATGCGTTGCTGTTCGCCGCCGGAGAGCTGGTGCGGCATCTTGTGGGCCTTGGTGGTCATCCCGACGGCGGCGAGCACCTCGCAGATGCGCTTGTGGATGGCGGAGACGTCCTTCCAGCCCGTGGCCTTGAGGACGAAGGCGAGGTTGTCCTCCACGCTGCGGTCCATCAGCAGCTGGAAGTCCTGGAACACGACCCCGAGGCGGCGCCGCAGCTGGGGGACGTCCTTGGGACGGAGCCGGGCCAGGTCGAAGCCGCAGACCTGCCCGGAGCCGCCGGCGAGCCGGTTCTCCGCCGTGATCGTGCGGAAAATCGAGGTCTTGCCGCTGCCCACCTTGCCGATGATATACACGATCTGACCGGGAAATACCTGCATGTCAAGGCCATAGACGACGATGCTGTCCTCTCCGCCGTGGATGTCCGCTTCGGAGAAGGAAATGAGGGGAACGCTGTTTTCTTCCATGCCGTGCGTGAAAAAGTTGGATGTTCTCTGCAAATATAGCGCAAAAATGAGTAAATTTGTCAGTTTGGAAATAGAATAAGATGATGAGACTGAAAACACTGGTGACCCCCCTTCTTGCCGTGGCGCTTTTCGCCGCCGGGCTGGAGGCCGCCCCGGTCCGGGATACGCGGGCCTGGCAGCAGGCGCTCCGCCTCTACGACAAAGGGTTGTACGAGCAGGCGCGGATCCTGTTCGAGGCGATGCCCGACGGGCCCCTGGCGGACGCATACGAAGTGCTCTGCTCCCTGAAGATGCAGACGGCGGACTGCGCCGAACTCCTGACGGCCTACCGGCTCCGCTACCCGTCTTCGCGCATGTCCGGTGTACTGCATTTCGAGCAGGGACGCATCCTGTTCGACCAGCGCAAGTACCAGCAGGCCGCTTCGGAATTCTCCTTCGTGCAGTCGGACGACCTGTCGGCGGAAGAACTCCCCGAATACATCTTCAAGTGCGGCTATGCCGCTTTCGCGTTGGGGCACTATGCCGAGGCCGCCCAGTTCTTCACCCTGCTGGAATCCCTCCCGCAGTCGGACTACACGGCCCCCGGGCGCTATTTCACGGGCATCATGCTGTATGAGAACAAGCAGTTCGCCGAGGCGGAAGCCAATTTCTGGAACGCGTCGGCCGACCCCCGTTTCCAGACGCTGACGGACTTCTACATCGTCGATTGCGAGTTCAACCAGAAAAACTATGAATTCGCGATCCGGGAGGGGACGCGCATCTATGATTCCCTGCCCGCCGGCCGGCGGGAACGGGTGGCGCGCCTGCTGTCGGAATCCTACCTGATCCAGGGCGACAAGGACAAGGCCCGCGAATACTACGACGACCTGTCCCACGAGGGGATGAACCGCAAGGACTATTTCTACGCCGGCACGGTGCTCTATTCCGTCGATGACTACGTCGGCGCCATCGAGAACTTCACCAAGATGGGTGACCGGGCGGATTCGCTCGGACAGGTGGCCAACTACCACCTGGCCAACGCCTACCTGCGCACCCACGACCAGGTCTCCGCCATGCAGGCCTTCTACGACGCGTCCGTGGTCGATTTCGACCCCGAGATCACGGAAGACGCCGCGTTCAACTACGCCAAGCTGGCCTTCGACCTGAACAAGGACACCTCGGGCTTTGCCCGCTACATCGAGCGCTGGTCCACCAAGGCGCGCGGCGACCGGATCTACGGATACATGGCGCTCGCGGCGCTGGTGGACAAGGATTACGCCGGTGCCGTCGCCGCCTACGACAACATCGAAGAGCTGACGCCCGACATGCTCAGCAACTACACCAAGGCGAACTTCCTGCGCGGCGAGCAGCTTTTCGCCAGCGGCTCGTTCCGCGACGCCGTCCCGTTCTTCCGGGCCACGGCCTACTACGTCCCGCGGACCGACCGCTTCAACCAGCTGGCCCGCTATTGGATGGGCGAATCCAGCTACCGGGCAGGCAACTATGAGGACGCGCAGAAAACCTTCACGGAACTGCACAATGCCGCCGCGCTGGACGGCACTTCCGAAGGCCTTCTGCTGCCTTACAACATCGGCTACAGCTACTTCAAGGCGGGAGACTACGCCGGAGCCGCCCGCTGGTTCGATACCTACATCGCCTCCGGCGACCCCCAGGCACGGGAAGACGCCATGAACCGCCGGGCCGACTGCGACTTCGGCCGCCGGGACTACAAGGCGGCCATCGCGTCCTACCAGAAGGTCCTGACCGAATTCTTCACGCCCGACGACATCTATCCCTATTACCAGCAGGCCGTGGCCTACGGGCTGTCCGGCGACAAGCGCCGCAAGGTGTCCACGCTGCTGCACATCGAGGACGCCCGTCCCGGCGTGCCGCTCTACGATGAGGCGCTCTATGAACTCGGCCGGGCCCAGATGGACCTGAAGAACAACAACGACGCCCTGCGCACCTTCACCCGCCTGCGCCGCACCACCAGTGACAATACCTATGTGGCCCGGGCGCTGACCGGCCTGGGCCTGGTGCACCGCAACCTCTCGAACTACGAGGCCGCGCTGGAGGCCTACAAGGAGGTGGTCACCTTGATGCCGCGCAGCGAATACGCAAGCGAGGCGATGAGCGCGATCGAATCGATCTATACGGCGATGCGCCAGCCGCAGAAATTCCTCGAATACGTGGAGCAGAACTCCCTCGCACAGGGCCGGAGCGATGCGGACCGGGAGAAAATGTATTTCAATACGGCCGAGCAGCTCTACCTGGCCGGCAACCACAGCCAGGCCGTCCAGACGCTCCGCAAATACCTGGAGGACTATCCCGGCGGAGCGGACCGGCCCCAGGCGGAATTCTATATGGCCGAGTGTTACAACGCGCTCGGCGAGAAGGAGAAAGCCGTGGAGCATTATGCCGCGGCGGCCGGCGCCGAGTCCGCCTTCTCCTTCTCCGAGATGGCGCGTCTGCGCTATGCGGACCTCTCCTTCGGGCTGGAGCGCTACCAGGATGCCTATCAGGGCTATCAGCAGCTCCTCTCGTCCGCCCGCATGGACGCCAACAAGCAGGCCGCCCGCACGGGCATGATGCGCTCCGCCTACCGTTCCAAGGATTACGCCGCCGCCATCGCGTCGGCGGATGAAGTGACGTCGCAGCGGGGGCTTTCCGCCGACGTGCGCCGTGAGGCGACCTACATCAAGGCCAAGTCCAGCTTGGCCTCCTCCCAGCGCGGACAGGCGCTGGAACTGTTCCGCCAGCTGGGTGCGGATCCCTCTACGGCCATCGGAGCCGAGTCCGAATACATCGTGATCCAGGACCTCTACGATACGGGCCGTTTCGATGCCGTGGACGGCGAGGTCTATTCCTTCTCGCAGAAGGCGGGCGACCAGTCCTACTGGCTGGCGCGCGCCTACATCGTGCTGGGCGACGCCTTTGCGGAGCGCGGCCAGTATCCGCAGGCGAAGGCTACCTTCGAGAGTATCCGGGACGGCTACGAGCCCGCATCCGGAGCCGATGACATTTCCGACAGCGTCCGGATGCGCCTGGAGCGCCTGTCCTCCTTAATGCAAGAATAAGCGTATGAAACACATCCATTTGACTTTCCTGGCCGCGGCGGCGCTCTGCATGCCCCTCGCCGCGCAGAATATCAACCAGTCGGTGCAGGTGACCAACGACTACGTCACCCGCTTTGCGGATTTCCAGAAACTGGGTCCCGCCCTGCAGGCGCCGGATTCGCTGCTCCGCTTCGACTACGATTTCGATTATTCGGTCTTCGAGACTCCTTATAAGGGCTCCTACGAGTTCTCTCCCTACCGCATCGAAGTGACGCCGGAAGCGCGGCTCTACGACGGCGGCAAGTTCTTCCTGCGCGCCGGGGCGGGCTATTCGTTCCATCCGCAGTTCGAGCTGGCCTGGCAGATGCTGCAGGAGAAGAACTTCTCCATCGGCATCTTCGGGGAGGCGGGCGGTTTTGCCGGCAGATACCGGCGCCGCGGCCTGGAAGGGACCCTGTCCGGCCACGACCTGAACGGACGTATCGGCCTGGGCGGCCAGTATCTGCTGCCTTCGACCCGCCTGTCCTACCACCTGGGTCTGGAAGGGATTTTCGCCGGCGAGAGCGGGGAAGAGCCGGATTTCCGTTCTTCGTTCACCTCCGCCGTCATCTCCGGCCGCATCCAGTCCCGGGAGCGCCCGGACAACCACATGTTCTATGACATCGACCTGCGCTACCGCTATTCCGGCGACAACTGCCTCGCCGGGGCGGCCGACAGCCGGCAGGGCGAGCACGATATCCGGGTGGCGGCCTCGCTGGGCCCGGTCCTGGACAGCAAGTACAGCATCCTGCTGGATGCGCTCTTCGAGATGGACGCCCTGAAGCCGACGTCCACTTCCAGCAGCCATCCCATCGTTTCGGAAGAACTGCTCCGGGGCAACCTGTCCGCCGGTCTCGCTTCCCTCAAGCCCCATGTCGATTTCCTGCTGGGGCCCGTCCTGCTGGACGCCGGCGTCCGGATCGACTATTCGGCCGCCGGGGAGAACAAGCGCTTCTCCGTCCGTCCGGACGTCTTGGCGCGCTTTGCCCTCCTCGATGCCGATCTGGAACTGTATGCCGGGGTGAGCGGGGGACAGTCCCTGCAGGACCATTACACCATCAAGCAGATCAACCATTTCGTGCGGCGTGCGGACGCTTCCGCGACGGTCTCCATGGAGCAGTTGCGTGTCCGCGGCGGTCTCCAGGGTCATTGGGGCACGCGCCTGCAGTATGAGGCGGAAGCCGGCTACGTGTCGTATGACGGGGCGCCCCTGGCGGCGATCTACAATGTCCTGCCCACGGACTATACGGCCTTCTACGGCCAGGCGGGCCTGTCCTGGAAGGACGAGCGCCTGGAACTGGACGGCGGGCTGGCCTACCGTTTCATGCGTTTCTCCGACGGCGCGGGCGCCTTTGCCCCGCCGGTTTTTACGGCCGACCTACGCGGCCGCTACAACTGGGACCGCCGCATCTGGGCCGGCGCTTTCCTGGAAGGTGCCACCGGCCGCAAGCAGCTGGGCGTCGATGACGCCATCCGCGGCTACGTCAACCTCGGCCTGACGGGCGAGTTCCGGATCGACAGCCGCTGGACCGCGTGGATCGAGGCCGGCAACCTGCTTGGCATGGCGATCGAGCGGGCGCCGGGATATATCGAAAAAGGCCCGTACGCCACCGTCGGTTTGAGCCTCAGACTATAGGGAAATCCCGATATTTTTCGTATCTTTGACGGATTTTATGAGATACTGATCCAAGATGATTGAGAAAGAAGATATGAAGCTCGCGGAAGAGCAGTATTCCGCAAACAGTATTCAGGTACTTGAAGGACTCGAAGCGGTGCGCAAGCGCCCTTCGATGTATATCGGAGATATTTCCGAACGAGGTCTGCATCACCTTGTATATGAGGTTGTCGACAACAGTATCGACGAGGCGATGGCCGGTTTCTGCGACACCATCGACGTCCGCATCCTCGAAGGGAATTCCATCCGCGTCCAGGACAACGGCCGCGGCATCCCGACCGGCATGCACGAGAAGGAGCACCGTTCCGCCCTGGAGGTGGTCCTGACCGTCCTCCACGCCGGCGGCAAGTTCAGCAAGTCCAGCTACAAGGTGTCCGGCGGTCTGCACGGCGTGGGCGTGTCCTGCGTCAACGCCCTGTCGGATTCGCTCGTCGCCGAGGTGCACCGGGAAGGCAAGGTCTTCGAGCAGCACTATTCCAAGGGCAAGCCCCTCGGGCCCGTGCAGGTGATCGGCGAGGCGGAGGATTCCGGGACCATCATCACCTTCCATCCCGATCCGAGCATCTTCACGCAGACCATCGTCTATCGCTATGAGACCCTGGCCGCCCGCCTGCGCGAGCTGGCCTTCCTCAACAAGGGCATCCACATCCGCCTGACCGACGAGCGCGAGCTCGTGGACGAATTCGAGGTGGACGAGGCGGGCGAGTCCAAGGCGACCGGCCGCAAGGTCTTCCGCTCCGAGATGTTCTACTCCGAGCAGGGCCTGAGCGAGTTCATCGAATACCTCGACGCCGGCGCCCAGACGATCATCCCGCAGCCGATCTGCGTCTACTCCGACAAGATCATCCCGATCGACATCGCCCTGCAGTACAACAACGGCTTCTCCGAGAAGATCTATTCCTACGTCAACAACATCCACACCATCGAGGGCGGCACGCACCTCCAGGGCTTCAAGATGGGCCTGAGCCGCTCCCTGAAGCAATATGCCGAGAAGAACAAGCTGCTCGACAAGTTCAAGGGGGATCTCGCCCCCGAAGACTTCCGCGAGGGCCTTACGGCGGTGATCTCCGTCAAGGTGGCCGAGCCGCAGTTCGAGGGCCAGACCAAGACCAAGCTCGGCAACCCGGAAGCCACCTCCGCCGTCTCCCAGGCCACGGCCGCGGCGATGGACAATTACCTGGAGGAGAACCCGAAATTCGCCAAGACCATCATCGACAAGATCGTGCTGGCCGCGACGGCGCGCGCCGCCGCCCGCAAGGCCCGCGAGATGGTCCAGCGCAAGAGCCCGCTCGGCGGCGCCGGGATGCCCGGCAAACTGGCCGACTGCTCGGAACGCGACCCGGAGAAGTGCGAGCTCTTCCTCGTGGAGGGTGACTCCGCAGGCGGTACGGCCAAGCAGGGCCGCGACCGCAAGACGCAGGCCATCCTGCCGCTGCGCGGCAAGATCCTCAATGTGGAGAAGGCCTCCGGCGACCGCGCCTTTGACTCAGAGGCCATCCGCAACATCTACACGGCCCTCGGCGTGACGGTCGCCCAGGAAGACGAGACGGGAGAGAAGCACATGGACCTGAGCAAGCTGCGCTACCACAAGGTGGTCATCATGACCGATGCCGATGTCGACGGTTCGCACATCGCCTGCCTGATCCTGACCTTCTTCTTCCGCTACATGTTCGACCTGATCAAGAACGGATACGTCTATCTGGCCACCCCGCCCCTCTACAAGGTGTTCAAGGGCAAGGAGGAGATCTACTGCTGGACGGAAGAGCAGCGTGAAGAAGCGGCCCTGCGGCTCGGCAAGGGTTCCGACAAGGGCTACAGCGTTCAGCGCTACAAGGGTCTCGGCGAAATGTCCGACGCCCAGCTGTGGGAGACCACCATGGATCCGGCCCGCCGGCGCCTCCGCAAGATCACCATCGAGAACGCCGCCGCGGCGGAACGTACCTTCTCGATGCTGATGGGCGACGACGTACCGCCCCGCCGGCAGTTCATCGAAGAGAACGCACATTACGCCAACATCGACGCATAAAACCACAAACCTGTTCCGGGCCCTGCCCGGAATCCATAAAAGACAGCTATGTTAGATATTTTCGACAGAATCGAACGCGACAGCGGCGGCCCGATCGGCCAGTATTTCGAACAGGGCTTCGGCTATTATATGTATCCCCGCCTGGAGGGTGAACTCGGCCCCCATATGATCTTCAACGGCACGCCCGTGCTCAACTGGAGTCTCAACAACTACCTGGGGCTGGCGAACCACCCGGCCGTCCGCAAGGCGGACGCCGATGCGGCCGCACAGTGGGGCCTGGCCTATCCGATGGGCGCCCGCATGATGAGCGGCCACACCCGCTATCACGAGCAGCTCGAGCAGACCTTCGCCAAGTTCGAGAAGAAGGAAGACGCTTTCCTCTACAACTTCGGTTACCAGGGCATCGTCTCGACCATCGACGCGCTCACGGCGCGCCACGACGTGATCGTCTATGACGCGGAGTGCCACGCCTGCCTGCTGGACGGCATCCGCCTCCACATCGGCGAGAAATACAAATACCGCCACAACAACATCGCCGACTGCGAGAAGGTGCTCGCCCGCGCCTGCCAGGTGGCGGAGGAGAACGGCGGCGGCGTGCTGCTGATCACCGAAGGCGTTTTCGGCATGACCGGCGCGATGGGCATCCTGGACCAGATCGCCGCCCTCAAGAAGAAATACCGTTTCCGCATCCTGATCGACGACGCCCACGGCTTCGGCCTGCTGGGTGCACACGGACGCGGCACGTCCGAGCAGCTGGGCTGCATGGACGACATCGACCTCTATATCGGCGCCTTCGCCAAGTCGATGGCCTCGATCGGCGGCTTCGTCGCCGGTCCCCACAAGATCATCAACTACCTGCGCGCCAACATGCGTTCCCAGATGTACGCCAAGTCGCTGCCGATGCCGCTCGTGATCGGCAACATGAAGCGTATGGAGATCATCGACTCCCCGGAGGGAGACGAGCTCCGCGCCAAGTGCTGGCAGATTACGCACGCCATCCAGGACGGGTTCAAGAAGGAAGGATTCGACATCGGCGAGGCCCAGGCCTGCGTGACGCCGGTCCATATTTTCGGCGGCGTGGCCCAGGCGACCAAGATGGCCAAGGACCTGCGCGAGAACTACAGGATTTTCTGCTCGATGGTCATCTATCCGGTGATCCCCAAGGGCATGATCATCTTCCGTATCGTCAGCACGGCCGCCCATACCATGGAGGACGTGGAATATACCCTCAAAGCCTTCAAGGAGATCAAGGCCAAACTCGATGCCGGTCTGTACGACGGCGATGACATCGCCGAGATGACCATCAAATAAATACGGCATCTTCCAAAGTTATGGCAGTTTCCCTCCAGGACAAGGTGATCATCGTGACGGGAGCCAGCTCGGGTATCGGACTGGCTTCTGCCCGTCAATTCGGCAGCGAAGGAGCCCGGGTCGTGATGGCCGCGCGCTCCTATGACCGGCTGCTGGAACTGGCCCCTTCCGTCGCTCCTCCCGAGCGGGTGCTCTGCGTGCGTTGCGACGTGACGCAGGAAGCGGACTGCCGGGCCCTGATCGACGCGACGGTGGAGCGCTTCGGACGCATCGACATCCTGGTCAACAACGCCGGCATCTCCATGCGGGCCATGTTCAAGGATCTGGATCTGATCGTGATCCGGCGCCTGATGGACGTCAACTTCTGGGGGACGGTGTATTGTTCGAAATACGCCCTCCCTTACCTGCTGGAGACGAAGGGCTCGCTGGTGGGCGTCATCTCGATCGCCGGCTATTCGGCCTTGCCGGCCCGGACCGGCTACAGCGCCTCGAAATATGCCGTCCGCGGCTTCCTGGACACGGTCCGCATCGAACACCTCAAGGACGGACTGCATGTCCTCGTCTTTGCGCCGGGCTATACGGCCTCCCGGGTGCGCAGCGCGGCCTTGACCGCCGACGGCACCGCCCAGGGCGAAACGCCCCTGGATGAGGAGAAGCTGATGAGCGCGGAGGAGGTGGCCATGCGGCTTTCCCGCGCCCTGCGCAAACGCCGCTCCAAGGTGATCCTGACGCTGCTGGGGCGTGCGACCGTGCGGATGCACAACATGTTCCCCCGCCTGCTGGACCGCCTGACCTATTCTTATATCGCCCGCGAGGCGGGCAGCCCTTTCAAGTAACGGCCGATGACAGAAAAAAGACTTTTCCGCCTGCTGCTACCGCTCGGCATCGCGTTCCTCCTGCTGGTCTTGCTGATGCCGCGCAGCGCCAAATTCGCCTACGACTACCGCAAGGGCCGCACCTGGAAGTACGAAACGCTGTACGCGCAGTTTGATTTCCCGATCTACAAGACCGAGGATCAGCTCCTGGCGGAGCGGGGCGAGTCATCTCCGGAGGCGATCCCGTATTACAAGTATTCCGACGAGATCGTCTCCCGCAACCTGCATGCCGCCGAGCGGCTGGACCTGGGCGGGCTGCGCAGTCCGCTCGTGTCGTCGATGCGGGCGATTTACCAGAAGGGCGTCATGGCCGACGAAGGAGGACGGCGTCAGGCCGTCTCCGATGCCGGGGTCATCTATGTCCAGCGCGACAAACGCGCGGTCAAGCTGCCCGCGTCCGAGGTCTTCCGCCTCACGGAAGCCCGCTCACGCCTGCTCTCCGACCTGACGGGGGTGTCCAGCGCCAATGTGGATTCGCTGCTTCGCGCCGCCGGCGCCTACGAACTCCTGGTGCCGAACCTGCTCTATGACGAGCAGACCACGGCCCTGGTCCATGCGGAGTCCGCGACCGGCATTTCGCCCACTTCGGGCTATGTCAGCGCCGGCCAGCTGATCGTCCGCGAAGGGGAGATCGTGACGGCGGAGATCGCCCAGATGCTGGACTCCTACAAGCGTGAATTTGAAGCCAATATGGGCTATACGGGGCCTCCCGTCCTGATGCTGACCGGCAATATCCTGATCGCCCTGGCCATCCTGGTCCTGCTGTACCTGTCCATCTGGTTCAACAATCCCAGGATCTTCTCCGATTCCCGCTACCCCTACCTGGTCGTCGTGTTCCTGCTGGGCGCCCTGGTGACGCTCATCCTGGTGCGGGTGAACGAAAAGGCCCTGCTGCTCGTCCCCTTCACGCTGGTCGCCCTGCTCCTGCAGGCGTTCATGCGCAACCGGGTCGTGGTGCCGGTCTATGTCGTCTCCCTGCTGCCCCTGCTGATCTTCAGCCACGACGGCGCCGTGCTGTTCGTGATGTTCTTCGTGGCGGGCATGGTGGCGATCCTGGCGTTCCGCCGCTTCAACCGCGGCTGGCAGCAGTTCATCACGGCCCTGATCACCTTTGCCGTACTGGCCGTGACCTACCTGGGCTTCCGCGCCGCCGAACTGGTGGCCGGCAACGTGTGGACCTCGTTGCTGAGCCTGTTCATCGGCTCCATGCTCACGGTGGCGGGCTACCCGCTCATCTACCTCTTCGAGCGCCTGTTCAACCTGGTGTCCAATTCCCGCCTGATCGAGCTCTGCGACGTCTCCAATCCGCTGATCCGCGAACTGGAGCAGAAGGCCCCCGGGACCTTCCAGCATTCGCTGCAGGTCATGAACATGGCGGATACCGTGGCCCGGGCCGTGGACGCCAATCCCGACCTGGTGCGGGCCGGCGCCATGTACCACGATATCGGCAAGCTCTACAACCCGCTCTGTTTCATCGAGAACGAGTCGCTGGTCGCCCGGGACGGGATGCCCCGCTACCACGCCGGGCTGAGTCCCGAGCAGAGCGCCCGCGACATCATCCGCCACGTCCAGGAAGGCGTGGACCGGGCGCGCAGGCACCACCTCCCCGAGAGCATCATCGACTTTATCCGCAGCCACCACGGCACGACCACCACGGGCTATTTCTACAATCAGTTCCTGCAGGCGGGCGGCAGTCCGGACCGGATCGGCGAGTTCCGCTACCCGGGGTTCAAACCCGTGACCAAGGAGCAGATCATCCTGATGCTCTGCGACAGCATCGAGGCGGCGTCCCGCACCCTCACGGAATACACGCCGGAGGCCTATTCCGCCTTCGTGGAGCGGATCGTGGCCGGCAAGATGGAGGAAGGGCAGTTCGACCAGGCGGACATTTCCATCAGCGAACTGGGGACGGTCAAGGAGACCCTCAAGCAGTACCTGGCGCAGATCCACCACGAGCGCGTCGTCTATCCCGATAAGAAACAAAAATAAACAATACATAAAGACTCATGAAAGTAAACGAAAAGAAAATTGATGATCTCAACCGCGAGTTGACCATCGAAGTCGCTGCGGCGGACTATGCGGAAATTGAAAGGAAGAAATTGGCGGAGCGCCGCCGGACGGCCGAATTCAAGGGCTTCCGCAAGGGCATGGTGCCCGCATCGCTGATCAAGCGTGTCTATGGCGAGCAGGCGCTCGTCGAATCCGTGAACCAGGTGATCGGCCAGGCGCTGGATCAGCATATCACGGAGAACAAGCTCCGCATCCTGGGCGAGCCGCTCGCTTCGGAGAACCAGCCGCAGGTCGAGTGGACCGACGGCAACGACTTCACCTTCGTCTTCGACCTGGGCCTCAGCCCCGAGGTGAATGTCGAGGTGGAGAAGGGCGACACCGTGCCTTCCTACAGCATCACCGTGTCCGCCAAGGACAAGGCCCCGATGATCGAGAACCTCAAGAAATACTATGAGGAGCACAAGGAAGAGGGCCAGGAGGCCAAGACCGACGAGGAGATTGACAAGGAAGTCACCGAGCGCCTGA
This sequence comes from uncultured Bacteroidales bacterium, assembly GCA_946185205.1. Taxonomy (GTDB): domain Bacteria; phylum Bacteroidota; class Bacteroidia; order Bacteroidales; family UBA932; genus Cryptobacteroides. The sequence continues at coordinate 12,126 of CAMHIP010000056.1, forward strand.
AGAACCAGTACAAGAACGAGGCCGAGTGGCGCCTGACCAAGGACATCCGCGATTTCTACATCGCCAAGGCCGGCGTGCAGCTCCCCGAGGCCTTCCTGAAGCGCTGGCTGGTGGAAGCCAACGGCGGCAAGGTCACGGCCGAGGACGTGGAGAAGGATTTCCCGGGCTTCGCCGAGGATTTCAAGTGGCAGCTCGTCCGCGGTTCCCTGATGCAGAAGTGGGGCTTCAAGGTGGAGGAGCAGGACCTGCACGAGCAGGCCGAGGCCTTCGCCCGTTACCAGTATGCGATGTACGGCATCGGCAACGTGCCTGACGAAATGGTGAAGGAGATGGCCGTCA
>CAMHIP010000057.1 GCA_946185205.1 uncultured Bacteroidales bacterium
GCCGCTACCGCAAGGAAAAGACCGGCGGCATGGACGATGCCGAAGTGGCGGAGGTCCGCCACTGGGTGGACGTCTTCGCCGAGATGGAGAAGCGCAAGGAGACCATCCTCAAGGTCATCGGCGAGGCAGGAGCCCTCACGGACGAGCTGCGCACCCGGATCGAGAACAGCGTCTCCGCCACGGAACTGGAAGACCTCTACCTCCCCTGGCGCCCCAAGCGCCGTACCCGGGCCACGGTCGCCCGCGAACTCGGACTGGAGCCGCTGGCGGACCTGCTGTGGAACAACAAGACCCGCAACCCGGAGCAGGACGCACGCAAGTTCGTGAAAGGCCAGGTCGCCGACGCGGAGGCCGCCCTGGCAGGCGCGCGCGACATCATCGCCGAACGCCTCAGCGAGACGGCCGTGATCCGCGAGAACCTGCGCGGCATCTTCCGGCACCGCCGCGTGACCGCCGGCGTGACCAAGGCCGGCCGGGATAGCGCCGAAGCGGCGAAATACCGGAGTTATTTCGATTTCAAGATGCCCATCGACCGCATCCCCTCGCACAACCTGCTCGCCATCCTGCGGGCGCAGAACGAAGGATTCCTGAGCGTGGGCATCGATGCCGACGCCGAGAAATGCGGGGCCAAGATCTACTACGACTACTGCCAGGAACACGGCTATCCCGCCGGCCCAGTGGCCGACCAGATCAAGGCGGCGGTCGCCGACTGCTACAAGCGCCTGCTGGAGCCGTCCATCAGCGGCGAGGTGCTGCGCGAGGCCAAGGAGAAGGCCGACCGCGAGAGCATCCAGGTCTTCGGAGAGAATCTCCGCCAGCTGCTGCTTTCCGCCCCCGTGGGCGCCAAGCGCACCCTGGCCATCGACCCGGGCTTCCGCAACGGCTGCAAGATCGCCTGCCTGGACGAGCAGGGCAACCTGCTCCACCACACCATCATCTACCCGCATCCCCCGCAGAACGAGAAGGTCAAGGCCATCATGAGCGTCCAGGACATGCTGGACCGCTACGGCATCCAGGCCGTCGCGATCGGCGACGGCACCGCCTCCCGCGAGACGGAAGAATTCATGCGCCGCATCCGGCTCCCGGAAGGCTGTAAGGTGTGGACGGTCAGCGAGGACGGCGCCTCCATCTACAGCGCCTCCGACATCGCCCGGAAGGAGTTCCCCGACGAGGACGTGACCGTGCGCGGCGCCGTATCGATCGGCCGCCGGCTGATGGACCCGCTCGCGGAGCTCGTCAAGATCGATCCCAAGAACCTCGGCATCGGGCAGTATCAGCACGACGTCGACCAGTCGCTCCTGAAGGAGAAACTGGACAACACCGTGGAAAGCTGCGTCAACACCGTGGGCGTGGGACTCAACACCGCCTCCCCCTACCTGCTCGCCTACGTGGCCGGGATCGGTCCGGCCCTGGCGGACAATATCGTCAGTTACCGCACGGAGCACGGGGGCTTCCGCAGCCGCGCCGAGCTCAAGAAGGTCCCGCGCCTGGGGCCCAAGGCCTTCGAGCAGTGCGCGGGTTTCCTGCGCGTCCGCGGTGCGGAGAACCCGCTCGATGACTCGGCGGTGCACCCGGAGTCCTACGGTATCGTGGACAAGATGGCGAAGTCGCTGGGCGTCAGCACGAAAGAACTCGTCGGCAACGCCGAACTCTGTGCGAAGATCCAGGCAAAGGATTTCGTCACGGAGACCGCCGGCCTGCCGACCGTAAACGACATCCTCAAGGAGCTCGCCAAGCCGGGACTCGACCCGCGCGAGCAGGCGGCGGAATTCTCCTTCGCCGACGACATCCACGGCATCGACGACCTCAAGGTCGGGATGGAACTGCCGGGGATCGTCACCAACATCACCAATTTCGGCGCATTCGTCGATATCGGCATCCATGACGACGGCCTCGTGCATGTCTCACAGATGGGGCCGCGCGGCACGGATCCGACCAAGGTCGTCAAGCTTCACCAGCAGGTCCGCGTCGCCGTCACCGCCGTCGATCTCGACCGCGGGCGCATCTCACTGCGGCTGTTGAAGAAATAGCCCCTGGCAGAAGTCGATAAAGAAATCGGACCAGTTGTACCACTCGTGGCCGCCCGGGGCGGTGACGAAGCGGTGCGGGTAACCCTTGCGGGTCAGTCTGCGGTCGAACAGGACCATGTGCGGATAGAAGAAATCCGTCGTGCCGATATAGATGGCGAAGCAGGCGGGCGGATCGGCAAAGCGCCTTTCCAGTTTCCACCACAGACCGCCATACACATCCTGGTGGTACCGGGCCGCAAAGGGGGCATAGGCATAGGGAGAGAACAGCCCCACGTAGTCGAATGTATCCGGGTGATCCACAGCCAGGTACAGTGCCTGCAGCGCGCCGCTGGACATGCCGGCAACGGCCCGGCCGGACCTGTCCGGCACCGTCCGGTACAGACTGTCCATCCGCTCCACCACGTCATGTACGAAATGCCGCTCCACTTCCCCGTCCAGGGTCCAGAATGCCCGGACGGCATTGACGGCATGGCCGTCCTTGTAATCGCGCTCGCCGAAATAATTGTTGACGTTCGGGAGCACCAGGATGAAATCGGCCGCCTTGCGCGCCGCCCGCAGCGAATCCAGTCCGCGCAGCACGTCCGCGCTGTCGATCCAGGTCACCTCGTTGCCCCGGGCCCCGTGCAGCAGATACAGGACGGGATAGCGGCGCAGGCTGTCCCGGTAATAATCTTGGGGCAGATACACCACCATCCTGCGGCTGGCCAGGTCCTTCTCGCTGCTGGGATAGGTCACCGTCTCGAGAAAGCCCTCGAAACCAGTCCGGGCTTCGATCTCCGCCGTCTGCGGACCGCGGGCATAACGCGCCACCGAACAGGAGGCCGCCAGCAGCGCGGCGGCGGCCAGCAGGGCCGGCAGCAGGAGCCGATGGATGCGCGCGCTCATCGGCCGGAAGCATCAAGGGCCTGCCGGAACATCGCGATCAGGGCTTCGATGGACCGGTCGATATCATATTTCCGGGCGGCGTCGGCGTAGCGCTGCGCCATCCGGTTGCGCTCCTGCGGGTGCTCGATCCACCAGTCTATCCGCTCCGCCAGGGCGCGGCTGTCCCCCGCAGGATACCGGCTTTCCGGGCAGAGAGAGAAGACGGACGTGCCGATCAGGTCGCCTTCGGCGATCACGGGGACCAGTCCTTCGCGGGTGGCCTCCAGACACGAAAGCCCCTCGACTTCCACCCAGGCGCAATGCACATAGAGATAGGACGTACGCGCGAGCGCCGCCAGCTCCTCATGCGTGTTGAATCCGAAGGTCGCCGGGATCTTCAGCACACCGGCTGCCTCCAGGCGCCGGGCCATCTTCTCGTATTTGCGGGCTTTGGGGCCGCGTCCTGCGAAGATCAGGTGAATCCGGCCGGCATGGCGGCTGTAGCGCATCGCCTGCAGGAGCGTGTCCTGCGATTTCTCGGAAGCCATCCGCCCGACGCACAGGATGTCCACGGCGGGAGCGGGCTCCACGGCCGCAGCCCGGACCGGCTCCGAGGGAAGGTCGATGCCGTTGGAAATCACGTGCAGGCGAGCCTTGAAACGCTTGTTCGCCAGATAGTTCCGGACCACCTCCGTCGGGCACTGGATGTCCGAGCAATGGTTGAAGACCAGCCCCCGCCAGTTGTCCAGCAGGAAAGGATTGACGAAATTGCGCTTGGGGAAACCCAGGTTAGCCAGGACGTTCTGCGGATAAAGGTGGAAGGTCGCCGTGAGGGTCTTGCCCATCTTCCGCGCCATGGCCACGACCACGTTCTCCAGCGGCATCGCCTCCTGGATATGCACGACATCCGCCCACGCCAGCGCCTCCCGGATCACCTCCCGCTCGATCTTGGCATAAGCGAACCCGTTGGCATAAATGATGGGCTCGAAAACCGGGAACTTGAAATGCCCCAGCGGGAAATCCGGCTGATCTCCCCCGGGATCGGGATTGCGCACCGCCATCAGACGGGCATCGACACCGTGCTCACGGAGCTCGCGGATGGTATTGTGAATGGAAACGCTCAGACCGTTTCCGGGATTATATGCATTGTTGCAGACAAACAGTACTTTCATCAACTCACTTCTAACGGGCCGCAAAGATACACAATTCTCCCCAAATCCGAAAATGTCCTATATTTTTTAAGAAAACTCCTAAAAAAATTAGGAGATATCGAAATAATCCCTATCTTTGCAGTGAAAACCTATAGGAAATGAAAGCAAGACTCACCGCCAAAGAAGAAGAAATCATGCAGATCGTCTGGGCGAACGGCGACCTGTTCATCCGCGACATCGTCGCCCGCATCCCCGACCCCAAACCCTCCTACAACACCGTCGCCACCCAGGTCAAGTTCCTGGAAGAGAAAGGATTCCTGACGCGCAAACCGATGGCCAACAGCTTCTGCTACTCCCCCGCCATCAGCGAAAAAGAATACCGCGGCAGCACGGTCGGCGACCTCGTCGCCCGCTACTACGACAATTCCTACTCCCTGCTCGTATCCCAATTCGTCGAAGACGACAAAATGGACCTCGACGAACTCAAGCAGCTGATCGCATCCATCGAAAACAAACGCAAGGCATGACCCCGTTCCTCCTGTACATGGCGCGCGCCAGCCTCTACCTGGCCCTTTTCTACGCCTTCTACCTGCTGGTGATGCGGCGGACATCGCTGTTCCGCTTCAACCGCGCGGCGCTGCTGCTCGGCACGGTGCTCTGCCACCTGCTGCCGACGCTGCGTCTGCGCACGATCGTGCTTCCCGCCGTGGCGCCGATGACGGCGGACGCCCCCGTGCAGGGAGCCGTCTCCCCCGTTTCCGCGGCAGCGGCGCCGTTCTCCTGGCTCACCGTCCTCTATTTCGCGGGGATCGCCGCGGTCCTGCTGCTCTGCCTGCTGTCCGTCCTGCGGACGCTGCGTATCCTGCGCACCGGTACCGCCGTCCCCTGCGAAGGCTGCCGCCTGACGCTGGTGGACCGGGAGATTTCCTCCTTCAGCTGGGGCCGCCGGGTCGTGATGAGCCGCGACGATTATGAGAAATACCCCGCGATCCTCACCCACGAACTGCAGCACATCCGCTGCCGCCACTCGCTGGACGTCCTGCTGATGACGGGCGTCTGCGCCTTGCACTGGTTCAATCCGCTGGCGTGGATCGCCCGGGCGGAGCTCAAGCTCCTGCATGAATATGAGGCCGACGAAGGCCTGCTCAACCAAGGCATCGATGCTACACAATATCAATTACTTCTGGTGCGGAAAGCCGTGGGAGAGCAGCGCTTCTCCCTGGCCAACGGCTTCAACCACGCCAAACTCAAACAACGAATCAACATGATGCAGCAGAAACCCACTTCGGGCTGGATGCGCCTCGCCTACCTGGCGCTCCTCCCCTTCCTCGCAGGGACCATGTTCCTGTGCAACCCTGTCCGGGCGGAGATCCGCCCTGCCACTCCCGGCGAGACCGCCCTCTTCCAAAATGACGATCCGCCCGTACCCTATTCCCAGATTGAGAAGAAGCCGACCTTCCAGGGTGAAGATGCCGGCACCTTTGCCAGATGGGTGACGCAGCATCTGAGCTATCCTGCAGAAGCCAAAGCAGACGGCCTCCAGGGCCGCGTGATGGTCAGTTTCGACATCTGCGAGGACGGTGCCGTCCGCAATGTCAGGGTGCTTCGCAGCGTTCACGAAACGCTGGATGCGGAGGCGGTCCGCGTCATTTCCTCCTCTCCGAAATGGGAGCCCGGCGAGCAGGGCGGAAAGCCCGTCAAGGTCTCCTTCCAGTTCCCCGTCATCTTCAAACTGAATGGCGATGAGCCGGCCACGGCACCCTCCACTATCACCATCCGGAAAGCCACCGGAGCCGAGGGAGATCCGATCATTTATTTGGACGGCGAGAAGTTCAGCGGCAAGATCAGCGACATCGACGTTTCCACCGTACAGTCGATGGAAGTCCTCAAAGACGCCGCCGCCATCGAGAAATATGGCGAAGAGGCCAAGAACGGCGTCATCCTGATCAAGACGAAGAAGTAATCATGAACGTGCGGCTCCTCTTCCCGCTGCTGGCCTTGGCCGCCTGCGCACCGAAGGCGCCCGCCGGCGGCGCCTTGATCCTGGGCGAAGCGTCCGGTCTGGATCCGGACGACCGGGTATACGCAAGCCTTTCCCACCATGAAGGTGAGGTCGGCATCCGTGTCCAGGTGGATACGTTGCGCGACGGGCGCTTCTCCTTCCGGCTGGATTCCCTCCCGCCCGACGGGAATCGGTATCAGGTGATCCTCGAACGCCACCATGATTTACGGCACGAAGGAATCATCCCCGCCGATGTCGTGAATGTCGGGCCCGAGCTATATCTGGAGCCGGGAGTCACCGTACGCATCAAAGGCGAAGCCGCTCACCTGCGGACCGCCCGGATCGACAGCCCCGTCCGGGACCAGCAACTGCGGGAGCGCTTCATCCGGAAGATGTCCCGGGAGGACTGGAATACCCTGGATGACATCCAGGCCCACCGGTATCACGTCATGTACCAGCTCTATGGGGAAGAGCATACCCCGGCGCAGCAGGATTCCTTGAGGAAGCTGGCGCAGCAGGACCTGGAGGCCAGCAACGGGATCAGCGAGCGTTTGTCTCGGCAAAGGCTGCAGTTGCTGGAGACCGAGGAGATCGGCCAATATGCCTTGGAGCAGTTGTACAAAGAGGCCCGTTTTTCTTCATACTACGGGCACGACAACCGCAAGGCCCTGCTGCGCTTGTATGAGCGCCTCTCGGATGACCAGAAGGCCACCCGGGAAGGCATGGAGATGCTCCAGCACCTCAACCCCGTCAAGACCGTGAGCAGCGGCGATCCGGTCCCTGCATACGACTACGTGGATCAGGAAGGCAAGACCGTACGGCTCTCCGGCTTCGCCGGGAAATGGGTCCTGGTGGATTTCTGGAGCAACGGATGCGGTCCCTGCCTCAAAGCTGTCCCCGAACTGGGGGCCGTGAGCCGGGAGTTCCAGGACCGGCTGGAGGTGGTCAGCATCAGCCTGGACAAGGAAAGGATCTGGAAGGAAGCGTCCGCCGGGCACGGCATCTCCTGGCACGACTGGAACGACCCGAATGGGTCTTCCGGCAGCGTCCGGGCCTACGGGACCAACGGAATCCCTACCTTCGTGCTTATCTCTCCGGAAGGCATCATCCACGATATCACCGTCGGCTACGGCGAGGGACGCCTGCGGAGGGCTGTCCGGCGTGCGCTTGACAGCCAGGAGTGAGGCGGGCTCAGACCCGGTTGCGGGAATCGATGCAGATGGTCACCGGGCCGTCATTGACCAGGGCCACCTGCATGTCCGCGCCGAACTCGCCGGTGCCGACCGGGCGGCCGATGGCCGCCGACAGGGCTTGGCAGAAAGACTCATACAGCGGGATCGCAATCTCGTGGCCGGCCGCTCCGATATAGGACGGCCGGTTGCCTTTTTTCGTGGAGGCCATCAGGGTGAACTGGCTCACCACCAGGGCTTCTCCCCCGGTCTCCACGACGCTCCGGTTCATCACCCCGGCCTCGTCATTGAAGATCCGCAGGCCGGCGACTTTGCGGACCAGCCAGTCGATGTCCTCCGGCCCGTCTTCGGGACCGATCCCCAGCAGGATCAGCAGCCCCGGTCCGATAGCCGATTTCTGCACCCCGCAGACCGTCACCGATGCAGATGACACTCGTTGAATCACGACTCTCATAATCAATCCTCCGAGGCGATCTCCTTGAGCTCCTGCCGGTAGGCGGTCAACAGCCGCGATTTGGAGATGAAACCCAGGTATTTGCGGTCCGCATCTACGACCGGCAGCCGCCAGGCGCCCGTCTTGTCGAACTTCGCCATCACCGACTCCATCTTCTCTCCGGCATAGATATAATCCGGCGCGGATTCCATGATATTATAGACATGCCAGCTGTCGTATTTGGACGTGTCGAAGAGCACCTTGCGCGCCGAGGTCACATCCACCATCCCCTGGAAACGGCCCTTGTCGTCAATCACCGCCAGCACCGCCGCGTCGGAGCCGGACACCAGCGAGACCACCTCGCGCAGCGTCGCATCGATCTGCACGCGCGGGTATTTGTCCCGGATCAGCGAATCCACATGCATCAGCGTCAACACGGCCTGGTCGCTGTCGTGCGTGAGCAGGTCGCCGCTCTGCGCGATGCGCTTGGTGTAGATGGAATACTTCTCGAACAGACGCACCGTGCCGAAAGCGACGGTCGAAGTCAGGATCAGCGGGATCAGCAGTTCGTAACCGCCGGAGATCTCGGCGATGAGGAAGATGGCCGTCATCGGCGCCTGCATCACACCGGCCATCAGCGCCGCCATACCCACGAGCACGAAATTCTGCTCCGGCACGTCCGCGCCGATCAGGTTGAGGCAGCGGGCGATGACGAAACCGAGGATGGCCCCGGCAAACAGCGTCGGACCGAAGGTGCCGCCGACGCCTCCGCCGGCATTGGTCGCGGTCATGGCGAGTACCTTCAGGAAAAAGATCAGCGCAAAGAACACCGGCACGCCCCATTTCCAGTTGAGCAGGAAAGACAGGATGCTGCGACCCTCCAGCTCCAGGTCGCGCCCGTTGAGCAGATCGCCGAGCGAATCGTACCCTTCGCCGTAAAGCGGCGGGAAAAGGAAGATCAGCAAGCCGAGCGCCAGCGCACAGATCCCCCAGCGGAGGAAGGGGCTGGCAATCTTGCCGATGCGGTCTTCCAGGTGCAGGGTCGTGCGCATGAAGTAGAGCGACCCCAGCCCGCCGACGATGCCCAGGATGATGTAGAACGGGATATTTCCCATGGAAAAGGGCGTCAGCGTGCAGGCGAACACCGGGGTCTGGCCCCGGAAAATGTAGGAGATCACCGTCGCCGAAATCGTGGAGATGAGCAGGGGCAGCAGCGACTGCATCGAGACATTGAAGAGCAGGATCTCCAGCGTGAAAAGGACGCCGGCCAGCGGGGCCTTGAAGATCCCCGCCACGGCACCGGCCGCGCCGCAGCCCAGCAGGAGGGTGATGTTGCGGTAGGACAGCCCGAACAGGCGGCCGAGGTTGGAACCGATGGCGGCGCCGGTATAGACGATCGGCGCCTCGGCTCCCACGGATCCGCCGAAACCGATGGTGATGCTGGACGTCAGTACCGAAGACCAGGTATTGTGCGGTTTGATCTTGGAATCGCCCCGCGACACGGCCAGCAGCACCTTCGTCACGCCGTGGCCGATGTTGTCGCGGATCAGGCAGCGGACCAGCAGCAGCGAGATCAGCATGCCGATGCCCGGAAGCAGCAGATACTGCCAGTCGTAGGCAAAGTGGAATCCCTGGTTCAGCAACCGGCGCACGGTGTGGATGGCCCAGTCCAGAACGACGGCGGCGCACCCGGAGAGTACGCCGACCATCAGACTGAGCAGCAGCAGTTGTGTGCGCTCGGGGATATGTTTCAGGGACAGTTTCACACGTCAGGCGTCTGCGCCGTCATCGTCTCCGCCGTACTGGGAGATGTTGTCGTCGGGCAGGGTGTTGCCCTCGGTGTCGGGAGCCGCCGTGGTACCGGCCACGGACTCGACCTCCGCCTCCTCCTCGCCTTCGAGCCAGCGCTCGATGTCATCGGGATTGTCGATCTGGACCTTGATCTTGACCAGATAGATGGCATCGGGAATCTCAATCAGCACCGCGTAGAAGGGGGTGCCGTCCGGCTTGGTATATTTGGTGAGGTCAGGAAGATAATCGCTGAAGCCCTTCGGGTATTTCTCCGCAAAAGCTGCAGCCAGCTCGGGAGACATATTTTCGTAGCTTACAATGTGACGTTTTTTGTTGTCTTGTGCCATATAGGTTAGGGTTAGTGTCGGTTTGCGCTGCAAGTATAATTACTTTTTTTTGAAAAAAAGTGCTTTCTGCGCCTTTTTTTTCGAAGAATCACGCTCCACGAAGACCGGCTTCATCGTCCGCGGGTCAATTCCGCTGTAGAACATCACGGAAGAGGAAGTCATCGGCGTGGGCATGAAGTCCTGGACCTGCTCCATCCAAATCCCTTTCAGGCAGGGATTTGCGGCCAGGCGCCGCATGTCTTCCAGCGTGCAGCCCGGGTGGGAGGAAATGAAATAGGGCACCAGCTCGGTGTGCGTGCCGTTCTCGCGGTTGATCTTGTCAAACTCGCGGCGCAGGCGCTCGAAAAGCCGGAAAGAAGGTTTTCCCATATAGTAGAGCACCTTGTCTTCCGTGTGCTCCGGAGCCACCTTGAGCCGCCCGGAGGTGTGCCGGAGCATCAGTTCCCGCAGGTAGGGCTTGCCCGTCTCGTCCAGGAAGCCGTTCTCGTCCAGGAACAGGTCGTAGCGCACGCCGCTGCTGATATAGGAATGACGGACGCCCTTGACGGCATCCACGGCCCGGTAGAGATCCAGCAGGCGGGCATGCGAGCGGTCCAGGTTGGGGCAGGCCTTCGGGAAAATACAGGACTGGCGGCGGCACTTCGCGCACAGGTCGCGGTTCCGCCCGCCCATCCCGTACATATTGGCCGACGGGGCGCCGAGGTCGGAAATGTTGCCGTGGAATTCGGGCATCGCCGCGAGCTGCCGGACCTCCTTCAGGATCGACTGCTCGCTGCGCGACTGGATGAACTTGCTCTGGTGGGCGGCGATCGTGCAGAAATTGCAGCCGCCGAAGCAGCCCCGGTGCGTGATGATCGAGTCCTTGATCATGTCGTAGGCCGGGATGCGCTTGCCCTTGTAGCGGGGATGCGGCAGTTTCGTGAACGGCAGGTCCCAGCACGCGTCCATCTCCTCGGTGGTCGCGGGCGGATACATGGGATTCACCTGCACGTAACCCTCCCCCACCGGCTCAATCAACGTCCTGGGATGCAGCACATTGGCCTGGATCTCAATCTCCCGGAAATTCTCCGCGAACGCCCTTTTATCCTTACAGCACTCCTCATAAGAATGCAGCAGGATCGGTTCCGCTCCGCCGGAAGAGTCTCGCCGGACTTCGCTTCGCTCATCCCTCCCACTGACTTCGTCAGCGGGCCCCTCCCATTTACGAGGCCATGGGTGGCCACGGTCCGGCGAGACTCTCCCGGTCTCCGCTGCACCGATTCCTGCCGCTTGCTGAACTCGGAGCGAAGCGACCGAGGGGGGTTCGGTGGAACCTTCCCCCGTCCCCCATCGGGGGTGCAGGGGGGTAGCCTTTTGCGTTTTTCCGTGTCGGAAAAACGCAATCTGGGGAATCTTTTCGATCTGATGCAGGTTACGACCGGCTTCGATCGCGCGGGTGAGCTCCAGCATCGGCCGCTCCCCCATCCCGTAGCAGAGCCAGTCGGCGCCGCTGTCAACCAGGACCGACGGCATCAGCCGGTCAGCCCAATAATCGTAGTGCGTCAAGCGGCGCAACGACGCCTCCACGCCGCCGATCACCACCGGCACCTCCGGCCACAACTGCTTGAGAATCTTCGTATAGACGGTCACGGCGCGATCCGGTCGCTGCCCCGCCTTGCCCTCCGGCGTATAAGCATCGTCATGGCGCAGGCGCTTGGCGGCCGTGTAGTGGTTGACCATCGAATCCATCGCTCCCGCGTTGACCGCGAAATACAGCCGCGGCGCGCCCAGCTTGCGGAAATCCCGCAGATCGTCGCGCCAGTTGGGCTGCGGTACGACCGCCACGCGGTATCCGGCTTTCTCCAGATACCGCGCGATGCAGGCCGTGCCGAAACTGGGATGATCGACAAATGCATCTCCGGTGAAGAAAATGACATCTATCCAGTCCCACCCCAACTTCTGGACCTCCTTGACGGAGGTAGGGATATTACATTCTGTCCGGTAAGTCAATGCCCAGGATCTTCATGCCGCGCCGCAGGACGCCGGCGAGCGTGGAGATCAGCTCCAGACGCATCTTGAGGACCTCCTGGTCCGGCTCCTTGAGGACAGGCGTGTCGTGGTAGTACTGGTTGAATTCCTTCGCGAGGTCATAGCAATAATTGGCGATGACGGCGGGAGATAGCGCAGCGGCGGCCTCGGCCACCTTCTGCGGATAGGCGCCCAGGATCTTGACCAGGCGCACTTCCTTCGGACTCAGCTCCACATCCGGGTTGAGGGCCGCCTGCAGCCCCTGCTCCCCCGCCTTGCGGAGGATCGAGCAGATACGGGCGTGCGT
>CAMHIP010000058.1 GCA_946185205.1 uncultured Bacteroidales bacterium
CCGTATTTGCGGAAGGCCTCGAGGGCGTACTGCGAGCAGGTGGGCGTGAAGCGGCAGCTCGGCGGCTTGAGCGGCGAGATGCACAGTTGATAGAACTTGATCAGCAGGATGAAGGGCGCCGAGAGCACCCGCTTGGCGATTTCTCCGAAGGTCATAGGCTGCCGGGGGTGGACGGGGAAAGTTTCTGGGAGACGCGCTGCAGGATCTCCGTCACTTCTGCGAAGATCGTCTGGAAATCAGCGATTTCCGGACTGGAATAACTCAACATCAGGTCCACGCCGGAGGCGGTGAGCAGCTCCTTCTGGAGCCGGTAGGCCTCGCGCAGGCGGCGCTTGAGGAGATTGCGCCGGACGGCGCGCTTGAAGAACTTCTTGGGCACGGAGACCATCAGCCGGTTGACGCCGGTCGTGCGCCCCGCCGCCCAGCAGAAGCGCAGGTGCGCCGTCGTGCCCCATTTCCCGTCGGAAATGAGTGCGGAGACGGTTGTCTTCCCGCACAGCCTTTCCTCCTTGGGGAGGGTATGGCCTTGCGGAGGCGTCATCTACTTCCGGGATTGGAGGTAGAGTTCGACGGCCTTGCTGATGGAAGTGGCTTCCGGCGTAGGGGCCTGCAGGGCAATCTCCAGTCCGGCTTCTTCCATGGCCTTGACCACGGCCTTGCCGAAGGAGATGAATTTGAGGTCTCCCTGCTTGAAATCAGGGAAGTTGGCGCGCAGCGACACCACGTCGGCCGGGTTGCACAGCACGGCGATGTCGTAGCCGGCGGGGTCCTTGCCGCTGAGGTCCTGCGGCACGGGCTTGACCAGCACGCCGACGGTGTAGTCCAGCTTGGCGTTGGAGAAAAGGGTCGTGATCGGCGTGGTGTTGGAGCCTTCCGTCGTGGTGATCAGGAACTTCTCTCCTTTGTGCTTGGCGGTGACCAGGGCCACGATGGAGGCCGGGGCGCCGGTGCCGTAGAAAATTTTGCGCTTGCGATAGACGATATGTTTCTGCAGATACATGGCTACCGCTTCCGTGGAGCAGAAGTATTTCATGGTCTCGGGGACCTTGAAGCGCATCTCCTCGCACAGTTTGAAATAGGCGTCGATGGCGTGGCGCGAAGAGAAGACGATGGCGGTATAGTCAAGGAGATTGATGTGCTCCGCGCGGAATTCCTTGGCGGAGAGCGGTTCGATGAGGAAGAAGGGCTGGAAGGTCAGCTCCGCTCCGAACTGGTTCTGCAGAATCTCGTAAGGTGCGAGATTGGACGGGACTTGCTGGGATATCAGAATCTTCATCTGGCTGCAAAAATGATCAAAAAAACACTACAACTGCTGCCAACAGGGCAGCGGGTAATAATTCGAGCCCGCAAAGATACAAAAATGTTGACAATCCCGTACCATGCGCGCTTAAAATTTGTCCCGAGCGCACGAGGCCAAAGCCCCAGACTGCAGCGATTTCCGCATACAGGACGCTGCGCAGGACGGCCTCCGGGACCTGCAGGACGGACAGGAGCCCCACGGTGGTCAGCATGAGCGGGACCAGCAGCAGGAAGTAGTTGTAGAGGTTGTGCCGGAGCGCGGCGAAGGACTCGCCGGAAAGCCGCCGGGGGCGGAAAAATGCGTAGCAGAGCGTGCGTACGAGCAGGAAGGCGGCCAGCATGCCGATGACGGCGGCGGCGCTCCAGGCGGCGGGAATGCCGCTCCAGAAGGCGGGGCGCATGAGCGCGTAGCGGTCCACCAGCAGGCAGAAGGGGAGCGCGAAGATGAGCGCTGCCGTGTTGCGGGAGCGCGCCATCCCGAGACTGTGCTCCAGCGCCTCGGCGCCGCGGGAACGGTCGTAACTGTAGATCAGGTGCGGGACGAGGCGGAAGTAGTCCAGCAGGTCGATGACCAGCAGGACGACGGCGATCACGCAGAGGACCCGGTTGACGGTCAGGTCGACCCAGACCGGCGTCCGGGCCAGGCCGTCCAGGGGGACGCCGGACATCTCCAGCGTGCCGCTGCGGAATACCTCCTCGCCGGTCATTGCCTAATTCCCCCGCTTGACGTTGTATCCCATGCCGCCCAGCAGGGTGACGAGCTTGTCGCGCAGGTCGCCCTGGATCAGGATCTGCCCATCCTCCACCGTGCCGCCCACGCCGCACTTGGTCTTGAGCGTCTTGGCGAGGGCGGAGAGGTCGGCGGATGCGCCGACGAAACCCTCCACGAGCGTGACCTGCTTGCCGGCGCGGCGCCGCCGGTCGATGCGGACGACGAGCCGCTGCTGCCGGGGCGGGAGCGTCTCCTGCTCCGGCGCTTCCTCTTCCGTCGTGTATTGAAAGTCGGGGTTGGTGGAATAGACCACGCCCAAGCGGCTTTTCCAGTCTTGTTGTGCCATCCGGGATAATTTTTTGCAAAGATAAGGATTTTTAGTTGTACCTTTGCAAGTTATGGATAGCAAGAAATTCACCCTGTGGAACAGGATCTGTGCCGCGCTGGCCTTCGTGGTGTCCGCCGTCACGTACCTGTTGACCATCGAGCCCTCCGCGTCGTTCTGGGATTGCGGCGAGTTCATAGCCTCTTCCTACAAACTCGAGGTGGGACACCCGCCGGGAAACCCGGTCTTCCAGTTGTTTGCCAGGTTCTTCACCCTGTTCGGCGACAACATGCACGCGGCCGTCCTCGTGAACGCGATGAGCGCCCTGTGCTCCGCCCTGACGATATTCTTCCTGTACCTGACCATCGTCTGGCTGGCCCGGCGCCTGATGCGTCCGGCCGCCGACGGCAGCTACGGCACGGCGCAGGCCGTCGCCATCTTCGGCTCCGGCCTCGTGGGCGCGCTGGTCTATACCTTCTCCGACACGTTCTGGTTCTCCGCCGTGGAGGGCGAAGTCTATGCCATGTCCTCGCTGTTCACGGCCGTGGTCTTCTGGCTGATGACGGTCTGGTACGACCGGGCGGACGAGCCGCATGCGCTGCGCTGGATCGTGCTGATCGCCTTCCTGATGGGCTTGAGCATCGGCGTGCACCTGCTCAACCTGCTGGCCATTCCGGCGCTCGTCTTCATGTACTACTACCGCCGGCGCGAAGACCGTCCCTTCACCTTCTGGGAGCTGGTCAAAGTGCTGCTGGTCGGCGTGGTGATCCTGGCGCTGCTGGTCTTCCTGTTCATTCCCTACCTGCCCAAACTGGCGGCCTACTGCGACCTCTTCTTCGTCAACGTGCTCGGCCTGCCGTACAATACCGGCGCCGCCTTCTTCCTCGCCGTGGTGCTGGCCCTGCTTTTCTGGGGCCTGTTCCGTACGCTGAAGCAGGACAAGGTCTTCCTCAACACGGTGCTGCTCTGCACGACCACGATCGTGATCGGCTTCTCCGTGTTCAGCATCGACATCATCCGTTCCTGCGCCAAGACCCCGACCAACGAATATCAGCCGGACAACGCCTTCACGCTCGTGCGCTACCTGTCCCGCGAGCAGTACGGCTCCACGCCGCTCCTCTATGGGCAGTACTACGGCGCCCCCTATGATCTCAAGTCCTCGACCTACTGGGCGCCGATGGACGGCAAATACAAGAAAGTCGAAGGCCCGGTCGAAGCCCGCTACAAGGCGTCCGGCAAGATGCTTTTCCCGCGCATGTGGAGCTACAGCCCGGACGGGAGCTACGAGAAGTTCTACGAGACCTACACCGACGGCAAGGGAAGCCGCGTGGCCGGCGCCACGGCGCGCAAGCCGTCCATGGGTGCGAACCTTCTCTATTTCTTTGATTATCAGATGAACTGGATGTACTGGCGCTACTTCATGTGGAATTTCGTGGGGCGCCAGAACCAGATCCACGCTCCCAGTCCGGGCGACATCTTCCACGGCAACTGGGAGAGCGGCGTGAAGTTCATCGACGACATCCGCCTGGGGGACCAGACCGACGCGCCGGCCACGCTGGCGGAGGACAAGGGCAAGAACCACTACTTCTTCCTCCCGCTGCTGCTGGGCCTGCTGGGCCTGTTTTTCCAGTTCGACCGCGACAAGCGGGGCTGCTGGCTGACCTTCCTGATGTTCTTCATGACGGGCATCGCCATCGTGCTTTACCTCAACCAGCCGCCTTTCCAGGTGCGCGAGCGCGATTACGCGTACGCGGGTTCGTTCTATTTCTTCAGCGCCTGGGCCGGACTGGCCGTGGCGGCGCTCTTCAGCTGGATCGACGGCGCGCGCAAGGGCCGCGGCGGCCTGGCGACGGCCGGGGTGCTGACGGGGCTGTGCCTGCTCGTGCCGGTGCAGATGGCGGCGCAGAACTGGGACGACCACGACCGCTCGAACCGCCGCACGGCGGTGGAGATGGCCCGCAACTACCTGAATTCCGTGGGGAAGAACGGCATCCTTGTCACGCACGGTGACAACGACACCT
The DNA here is from genome assembly GCA_946185205.1 of uncultured Bacteroidales bacterium. GTDB lineage: Bacteria > Bacteroidota > Bacteroidia > Bacteroidales > UBA932 > Cryptobacteroides. Next base: position 4,358 of record CAMHIP010000058.1, read on the forward strand.
TCCCGCTCTGGTATGCCCAGGAGGTGGAGGACGTGCGCACGGACGTGCGTATCTGCAACACCTCGCTGCTCGGTACCGACTGGCACATCGACCAGATGAAGTGGGCGGTCAACGAGTCCGCCCCGCTCCCGCTCTCGGTGGGCCCGGAGCAGTATCTCTACGGCACCAATGAGTGGATCCCCATCTATGACACCCAGGAGCGCGAGATGACGATCGAGGAAGTGATGTCCGTCTTCAAGCACCCGCAGATCAAGGCCCCGATGTCCAGCGGCCGCAAGGTCGATTACATTCCTTCGCGCAAGATCGTGGTCCCCGTGAACCGGGAGAACGTGATCAAGTACGGTATCCTGGACGCAAAATATGCCGACCGGATCCCCGATTCCATCGTGCTGACGATCGCGGCGGACAAGGAATACATCAGCAAGCCCGAGCTCTTCCTGCTCGACCTGCTCGCCGGCTACCAGTGGGACCGTCCGCTGCATTTCCTCAACATGGGCGGCGACCTCAACGTGGGCATCAAGGAATACCTCGAATACAACGGCTACTCCTTCAAGTTCATCCCGATCAAAAACAAGACCACCAGCACGGAGGCCGGGTTCGTGGATACGGACGAGCTCTACCGGCTGATGACGGAGACCTTCAGCTGGGACGCCCTGGCGCAGGACGACTATTTCATTGATTACCAGAATATGTACACACACCTCGGCGTGATGTCCGTCCGGAGCCTATTCGTCACCTGCGCCGACGCTTTCATGAAGGCGGGCGAGAACGACCGTGCCCTGGAGATGGTGGACAAGTGCTGCGAGGTGATGCAGCACTACCCGCTGGAGACGGTCCCGCTGGGCTTCTCCGGCAATGATTACATGGTCGTCACCCTGATCGAGGACTACTACAGGCTCGGTCAGCCCGACAAGGCCCGCCAGCTCGCCACGCAGATGGGGAGCGAACTGCTGCAGAGCGCCAAGTTCTACATCGAGTTCTACGAATGGGCCCGGGATGAGTTCGAGATGGTGGGACAGTACATCTACTTCCTCGCCGACGTGATGAAGCAGGCCGGCGACACGGACCTGGCCAAGACCCTCACCGACCACCTCGTCGGCCTCGTGGACACGGCCTCCGAGGCGCTGGAAAACAATTAGCACTATGGCTGAATTCCCTTCATCCTCCTGGAAAGACTACGAGCTGCTCGACAGCGGCGCGGGCGAGAAGCTGGAACGCTTCGGTGCCTATGTGCTGGCCCGGCCGGAGCCCAAGGCCCTGTGGGACAAATCTTTACCCGATGCGGAGTGGCGCCGGCTGGCGCATACGACCTTCACCCCCGGTGCCGGTTTCGGCAAGGCCGGCAAAGAGGACAGCGGCACCTGGAACCGCCTCAAGAAGATGGATGACCAGTGGCACATCGGCTATCGCAACGCCGACGGGCTCAAGATGGACCTGCGCCTCGGACTGACCTCATTTAAACACGTGGGCGTGTTCCCGGAACAGGCGCCCAACTGGGACTGGATCTACAGGCAGACGCGCGCGCTGTCAGGCCGGCTGGGCCGCACCCCGCGCGTGCTGAACCTGTTTGCCTATACCGGCGCGGCATCGCTCGCCGCCAAGGCCGCAGGGGCCGACGTGACGCATCTCGATTCGGTGCGGCAGGTGGTCACCTGGGCCCGCGGCAACATGGAGCACAGCGGCCTCGACGGCATCCGCTGGGTAGTCGAGGACGCCATGAAATTCGCTCAGCGGGAGGCCCGGCGCGGCAACCGCTACGACGGCATCATCCTCGATCCGCCCGCCTACGGGCACGGCCCGGACGGCGAGAAATGGAAGCTGGACGAGTGCCTCTTCGGGATGCTCCGCACCGTGGGGGAGATTCTCGCCCCGCAGGACGCCTTCCTGGTGCTCAATCTCTACTCCAACGGCTACTCCGCCCTGCTCGGCGAGACGGTGATGCGCCAGGCCATGCACACGGTCTCGCTGGAAAGCGGCGAACTTGCCCTGAACGACCGCTTCGGCAAGGCCCTGCCCCTGTCCATCGTCGTGCGGATGACGCGGTAGTCGACTAGTCTATATTTTCCGTCTCGACTTTCTTACTTGCCCTCAATTCATCAAGATAGCTTGCAGTGATCACACCTGATGGCAACGCGATGATGGCAACCCCAAACAAGGAAGACAGCATACTAACACAACGTCCTATATCCGTTACTGGGCAAAGATCTCCATATCCAACCGTCGTCAACGTGACGGTTGCCCAGTAGAGCGCATCAAAGAAATCTTCAAACGTAACTACGCCAGTCTCCGGATTTATGTGAGGCTCTGCATTAAACATTATCAATGCCGTGAGGAAAACATAGAACACCGCGATAACAAGGACTGAAAGTAAGACTTTTTTCTCCTTCCGAATTACACGTCCAAGCACTTGGATCTTATCCGAATAACGGATGACCTTAAATAACCGCATGATTCGTAACAGACGAGTAACCCTGAATATCTTGAATCCACGGCCGAGCAGGCTGAGTCCTGGAAGGATAGATAATAGGTCGATGATGGCCCACGCGCTGAATGGATAAAGCACGAAAGACCACTTCCCTTTCCCCATTCGGAAATCCGCAGTCATCCAGCGCAAGAGATAGTCAATGATAAAGAACGTAACGGTGACCCATTCAATAATGCGGAAAACGGCGTTCTCCTCCACAAACATCAAAGGGATGATGCTGGCTGTAATTGCAATCAGCATCAGCACATCATACGCATGGCTTACTTTGTCGCCTCTATGATCTTGTTCTATTATTTCGTATACTCTTTTTCGCATAGATTTAGCAATTAAAGATTTTTTATTAGAACTCTCAATGATATAAAAGAGAAAAAGATACCGGCCAAAAGATATAGTAACAATAAACCATCTCTAATTGGTTTAGTTTCTGGCGGTGCGGCAATGACCATCATATAGAACAACGATTCAACGATGAAGAAAATGTAGCAAACCATTCTCAAGTTTCTCTTTGATCCAAATGCAGTATAGACAGATGCAGACAAAGACAGGAACCCTAACAGAATCGCCGGCCATCCTATGAAATGGTACTCTTTGTGGGATGCATTTGATATATAAGCCGAAATGCCGTTTTCTACAAACACCACGCCCATTAAACCATACCAACAAAATGTGAGATACTTGATTAATTTCTGTTTGGCGATCATTATTTATTCATTTTTTCTCCCGAAGGAAACTGTTTCTGGATGTTCGAAAACAAGCGATTGCCTTTTTTACCACATTCGCACATTGATGATCAATCAAGTTATAGGGGACGGGAACTTCTTGCAAAAAAGCACTGCTTGCTTTTTCGTCCTGTTCCTCCTTGCCGCCGAAGGCCACGCTCTCCAGGGTACGGGTGCCGCCACTGCCGCGACTATACACAAAGGAGCCCACATAGTCCTTCCCGGCGCTGGCCGAGGTGTATGCCGCGGCCTTCGTCCCGTCGGACAGGTATGTGTAGTTGGCCTTCACGGTGGATCCGGACTTGATCTGTGCAGGCAAGTTAAGCAAATTGTACGAGAATTGCAAGTCGCCGTTTTAGGAAGTTTCTGATAATGAACACGATGCGTTGTTTGCAGGCACAGAAGACCTAAATCAGGAAAAAGAACCGGCGATAATCACCCTGTCTTTGTTTAACGTTCCTTCTCAGGAAGTCAGCCCCTAAGAATCCCTCAGCGCCTCGTGGATACGGCCTCCGAGGCGCTGGAAAACAATTAGCACTATGGCTGAATTCCCTTCATCCTCCTGGAAAGACTACGAGCTGCTCGAAAGCGGTGAGCTGGCGCTCCGCGACAAGTTCGACAAAGCCCTGCCGCTGTCCATCGTGGTACGGATGACCCGGTAAAAATCAGCATTTTTCCGCTATAACCCCCGTAATTACGGGGTTTTTTCGTGTGTTAAAACTCCCGAACTTTGCCCTTGACTTTTCACGAAAAGATGGTTGAGGACAAACAGGCAGGTACAATCCACGTGGCGAAGCGGGAACTGGAGGTGCTCCAGCTCCTCTCCCGGGGTTACAATACGCCCCGGATTGCGGCCGAAATGAACGTCCGGCCCGAGACCATCGTCTGGTACCGCAAGCAGCTCCACCTGAAGTTCGACGTCCACAGCACGGCGGAGCTCCTTGTCAAGGCCATCGAGCAGAAAATAATCTAACGCGCAATTGATATGGAAAAGATCTTGACTTTATCGGCGCTCCTGATCTGCGCCGCGGGGTTCGCCCAGAACCCCAGGGAAATCGAGGAACCGGCCCTGACCATCGGCCTGGGAGAGCGTTTCGCCTGGACGACCAAGTTCGCCGCTGGAGCGGAGGTGGTTTTCGACACGCTGGATGACAACGACGATGACGTGCTGGAGCTCGAAGAGGATGGCAATACGTGCGTGTTGAAAGGTGTCGCGCTTGGGACCACCAAGGTGCTGGCCGTTCTCGGCAACACCTTGTATTACAGGACGGTGACCGTGGCCGCAAAGGCGGGTGGCAAGCCCAATGGCGGCGGCGAGGAAACAGGCCCGGCGTTTACCGGAAAATATGAGTACAATCCTCCGAAGGACCATTACTATATCCACACCGGCTCGATCATCTATGCCAAGATCGGCTCTGAACAGATAGAAAAGTGCCTCGACAAAAGAGGCGACATTGAATACTGGATGTATTACAATCTGGCCTCCCGCGAGTGCAAGCAGTATTTGGAAAAAGATGGCTTCGACCACGGGAAGGTGGACAATGAGCAGTTGGATCCGGATGAGTGGGAAGCGAGGGAGAACCTGGCGCTGCTGGACACCTTTGCCGATAGCGAGTTCTGGAACAGCCTCAAGACCGACCCGGCAAGCAGCCTAAGCGAGTTCTATGTCGGCAACGAGACGGTGTGCGGCGTGAATTGCTGGGTCTTCGACACTGACGGGTATGGCGGTATCACCATGAAGTACTGGGTTGACCCGTCCACCGGCTGCTGCCTCAAGTATGAGGGCCGCGGAAACGGCGGCGCCGTAAAGAACACCATGCAGGTCAAGACGTACAATCTGAACTACCGCGTATGGTCCAATGATATGAAGGATTCCACACTGAAACTTTAAATAAGAACAGCCATGAAACGGATGATACTCGGCCTTGCCGCCCTGATTGCGGCGATTGGCGCCCGTGCGCAGGATCCCTGGTATGCGCAGGATTTCTCGGTCAGCTATGTCAAATACGCATACAGCGGCAACAATGCCCGCAACGAGAGCCTGGACAAGACCATCACCGTGTCCCGCAAGGGCAACGAACTCTATATCCATATGGAGTCCTTGATGGGGCCTACCGATGCTACCTATGTCTTTGAGAACGGCCAGGTGCTCTATTACAAACTGGACGCCCGCAGGCACGAGGCCTCCAAGTCCGTCAAGGGCGGGACCTATGCCGATGCCACGGGCGCCCTTCTCGCTCAGATGAAAAGGGATGAAGTTCTGGCTTCCCTGTTTCAGGAGTATCCCAAGCCCGACCCGAAACAGGCTACCGTCAAATTCCTGGGCCGTGACGCCTATGAGGTGACCCGTTCCAAGACGATTTCGGCCGGTAGCGTCACCAGCACCAGTTCCAGCCATTTCGTGGTGGATAAGGAGACCGGCGCGGTCCTGAAATCCCGTACCGCTATGTCCGGCAGCTCCAGCAACTTCGATAAGGTGATGTTCGAATGCCAGACGTTCAATCCCACGACCCCAGACTATTCCAAGAACGTGACTTCGCTGGCGGGATATACCGTCAAATAATTCGTATCTTTGCGATTATGCGAAGATTACTCTACATATTGTGCCTCCTGCTTCCCGCGGCCGCCTTCGGCTACACGGACCACAGGGGACGCAATTTGGATTCACTGGAGCTGGTTGCCGCCCGATACACGCCTGACAAACTGGCTTCTACATCCAAGGAAGAACTGGTCGATTACGCCATGCTCTGCCGTGAACTGACCTGGGGGTATCTCCAGCTTGACGCCACCAAGTGCACCTATTACGGCAGGCAGGCTATCCGGCTGGGCGAGCAGCTGGGCGGAGACATGACCGTCTTCGACGCCTCCATCCTGGTTGGCCAGACGTTCTGGGCAAGGGAACAGTACGACAGCGCCAGGGTCTATTACAACAAAGCCGCTGCTGCCCTGGCCAGTATGGAATCGGATAATCCGCCACGCAAGGAGAATGATTTGGATGCCAATCGTTCCCGGCTCTGGGGCACGATGGGCAACTTCTATGCGGTGCAGGATTCCATCGAGCAGGCTTCTTTCTACTACAACAAGGCAGCGGAAATCTTTGACAAATACGAAGATTACCAGCAGAACGCAATCCTGTACTACAACCTGGGAGAGATTCGGATGGATGCCGGTGACAAAAAGCAGGCGAAAGCCGACTACGACCGCTCCCTAACCGCAGCAAGACAGTCAGGGGATTCCCTGATGGTGGCAATAGCCAGGAAGGGCCAGGGACGCTGGTACAAAGAGAACGGCCAGATGCGGAAAGCCCTGCAGTGCCTCAAGGAAGCCGAAGCCTATTACGCCAATCACCCTCAAGAAGAGGCTCAAAGCCGTTCCGAGACCTTGGACTATATGACTGCGAGCTATGACGCCTTGAATAAGAATATGCGTACGCTTGCCGTGTTGCTGGCCCTGCTGCTGGCGTCTGCCGCCGCCGCTTTCTGGATCGTCTTCCGCCTGAAACGGACCCGCAAGGAACTCACCGAGACCGCCGCCGTGCTGGACGAGACCATCGAGGAGTTGCGTCCCGAATCGGGGACGGCGCCGACGGGGCTCAAGCTGACGCCCCGCGAGAAGGACGTCGTCCGGCTGCTGATGCAGGACAAGAGCACCAAGATGATCGCCGACGAACTCGGGGTGGGCTATGAGACGGTGGTCTGGTACCGCAAGCGCCTGCTGGCAAAGTTCGACGTCCACACTTCCCCCGCATTGATCGCGGAGGTGACCCGCCGGGGGTTGCTGTAACCAACACTCCTGATCCGACAGCGTGCTGTCAATGTCCGTCAAACGGGGACATTGACGACAGGGGTGGGGTGATGAGGGGAGGGGACGAAATGACAAAATAAATTACTATCTTTGCGATTCGGACAATTCAACAAATTCTATACAGTATGCAACACATCGATTCCTACGATTTCGCCGGCAAGAAGGCGATCGTGCGCGTGGACTTCAACGTCCCCCTCAATGAGAATTTCGAAATCACGGACGACACCCGCATCCGCCGGGCCATGCCGACCCTCAAGAAGGTTCTCGCCGGAGGTGGTTCCCTCATCATCATGTCCCACCTCGGACGTCCGAAAGGGGTGGCGGACAAGTTCTCCCTCAAGCACATCGTGAATCATGTGTCCGAGTGCCTCGGCGCTCCGGTGAAGTTCGCTCCGGACTGCCAGAAGGCCCAGGCCGAGGTGGCCGCCCTGAAGCCGGGCGAGGCCCTGCTGCTCGAGAACCTGCGTTTCTACGCCGAGGAGGAAGGCAAGCCCCGCGGACTCGCCGAGGATGCTTCCGAAGAGGAGAAGAAAGCGGCCAAGAAGGCCGTCAAGGAGAGCCAGAAGGACTTCGTCAAGACCCTCGCTTCCTATGCTGACTGCTACATCAACGATGCTTTCGGCACGGCCCACCGCGCCCACGGCTCCACCGCCCTCATCGCCGACTACTTCC
>CAMHIP010000059.1 GCA_946185205.1 uncultured Bacteroidales bacterium
CCCATCGTCCAGGCAGCCGTCGGCACCGACCAGATCGGCCGCTTCGACCTGGTCATCGATACGGACACCAATTCCATCGCTTCCTACACCTGGCAGCTCGTCCCCATCAACGCCGACAACTGCCCGCGGGATCTCGAACTGGAGAAGGTGGTCCATGACTACAAATCCGTCACGGATGCCGTCTATGAGCAGGTACTGACCCGTCTGGACGGCGTCTATACCCAGGATCGCCGCAACCGGGATTCGATGCTGGGCCACCTGTTCGCCGACATCGTCAAGGAGGCCACGGGGGTGGATCTCGTCTTCATTGCCAGCGGCGCCATCCGGGGCCGGGTGCTCGGGGAGGTGGTCACGAAGGGCGACCTGCGGGGAGTCTTCCCCTATGACAACAAAGTCGTCGAATGCAAGTTCACCGGCGCGCAGCTCCGCAAAGCCCTCCTGTGGATCCTGCGGGACGAATCCATCAATGCTCCCTTCGACGGCGGAGAGTTCTATCAGCTCTCGAAGGGCATCCGGATCGTCTACGACCAGCCGAAGCACTCTCTGGAAGTGCTGGAACTCAATGGCCGGAGCGTGCAGGATGACGACCTGATCAAGGTTGCCATGGGAGACTACCACTTCTCCAGCATCGACAAGTTCTTCCATCTGGAAAAAGCCGACATCCAGAAGAACGGCCGCGTCAAGACCCTCTCCTCTTCCGACTACGTCATCATCGAGGAGCGGATGAGCGGCGTCCCCCTGATCCGCGTGGACAAGGAGCCGCGGATCATCATCAAATAGACGCCGGCGGGCGTTCCGGCCCGGTTCTGCGAGCGGCGCCGGCAGGTCCATTCCTGTCCGGCGCCGCCCGTATTTTGTCCAGGGATTTGGAGATATTAAAAAATTTAATTACATTTGCGAAGTTATGTTTTGCGTGTATTGCCAGAATTCCCGACGAGACCGAAGATAGGAGGCGTAGAACCCTCCCACATCTCCGGAAATTCTGTTTATCCCGAACCATCATGAATTTTCGCTCAATAATTGCAATTGACAATCTCGGTTTGTCTTGCCGTTAGGGGCATCATTGTGTACTCATGAACATCAACGTCATGGTGGCCGAAGAAGGCCACACCCGCTATGCGGAAGAGATCTGCCAGGAGATCTACATCTCCTCCCTGGAGCGCAAGACCGGCATCGCCAAGCGTACGCCGGAATATATCAATGAGAAAATCCGCGCCGGCAAGGCCGTGATCGCCCTATCGGACGAGGGCGAGTTCGCGGGCTTCTCCTACATCGAATCCTGGGGCGGCAAGAGTTTTGTCGCCAATTCCGGTCTGATCGTCGCGCACAAGTTCCGCGGCATGGGCATCGCCAAACGCATCAAGGAGCAGACCTTCATCCTGTCGCGCAAGCTTTTCCCGGACGCCAAGATCTTCTCCATCACCACCGGCGCGGCGGTGATGAAGATGAACTACGAATTCGGCTTCCGCCCCGTCCCCTACACCGAACTCACGGACGACCCGGAGTTCTGGAAGGGCTGCGAGGGCTGCCGCCATTTCGACATCCTGCAGAGCCACGACTACAAGATGTGCATCTGCACGGGCCTGCTGTATGATCCCAAAGAACATTTAGAAATCCATCATCCCGGAGAATAGTTATGGAAAAGAAAAAGAAAGTCGTCGTCGCATTCAGCGGAGGTCTGGACACCTCCTACACCGTGATGTACCTCGCCAGAGAGAAGGGCTACGAGGTGCATGCTGCCTGCGCCAACACGGGCGGGTTCAGCCCCGAGCAGCTGAAGACCAATGAGGAGAACGCCTACAAGCTGGGCGCCACGAAATACGTCACGCTGGATGTAACACAAGAGTATTACGCCAAGAGTCTCAAGTACATGGTCTATGGCAATGTGCTCCGCAACGGGACCTACCCCATCTCCGTTTCCTCGGAACGCATCTTCCAGGGCATGGCCATCGCCCGCTACGCCAACGAGATCGGCGCGGACGCCATCGCCCACGGCTCCACCGGCGCCGGCAACGACCAGGTCCGCTTCGACATGACCTTCCTTGTCATGTGCCCGGAGATGGAGATAATCACCCTCACCCGCGACGGCAACATCTCCCGAAAGGAAGAGGTGGATTACCTGAATGCTCACGGATTCAAGGCCGATTTCGCAAAGATGAAGTACTCCTACAACGTGGGCATCTGGGGCACCAGCATCTGTGGCGGCGAGCTCCTCGACTCCCGGCAGGGCCTGCCCGAGAGCGCCTATCTCAAGCAGGTCTGCAAGACCGGCTCCGAGATCCTCTCCCTCGGCTTCGAGAAGGGCGAGCTGAAGAGCGTGAACGGGGTGGAATACGACGACAAGATCGCCGCCATCCAGGCCGTCGAAGCCGTCGGCGCGCCGTACGGCATCGGCCGCGACATGCACGTGGGCGATACGATCATCGGCATCAAGGGCCGCGTGGGCTTCGAAGCCGCCGCCCCGATGCTCATCATCGGCGCCCACAAGTTCCTGGAGAAGTTCACCCTGTCCAAGTGGCAGCAGTACTGGAAGGACCAGGTCGCGAACTGGTACGGGATGTTCCTGCATGAGAGCCAGTACCTCGAGCCCGTGATGCGGGACATCGAGGCCATGCTGGAGAGCAGCCAGCGCAACGTCAACGGCACCGTGACCCTGGAGCTCCGTCCCTACGGCTTCTCCACGGTGGGCGTGGACTCCCCCGACGACCTCGTCAAGAGCAAGCTCGGCGAATACGGCGAGACGCAGAAGGGCTGGACGGCCGAAGAGGCCAAGGGCTTCATCAAGGTGACTTCCACCCCGCTGCGCGTCTATTACGGCAATCACCCGGACGAATTCAAGCAGAATGATTAAAGTCGGCATCATCGGCGGCGCCGGCTACACGGCGGGCGAACTGCTCCGCATCCTGGTGAACCATCCGGAGGCGGAGATCGTCTTCGTGCATTCGTCCAGCAACGCCGGCAACTACCTCTACGAAGTCCACGGCGGGCTCTTCGGCGACACGGACCTGCGTTTCAGCGACAGCTATGACCTGTCCGCCATCGACGTGCTCTTCCTCTGTTCGGCCCACGGCAAGAGCCGTGCCTTCTGGGCGGAGAACGAGCGCCCGGCCGGCCTGAAGGTCGTCGATCTGGCCCAGGACTTCCGCGACGAGTCGGAGGGCTATGTCTATGGCCTGCCCGAATGGCAGCGCGACCGGATCCGCGGCGCGCAGCTGGTCGCCAATCCCGGCTGCTTCGCCACGGCGATCCAGCTGGCCCTGCTGCCCCTGGCCGCAGCCGGCCTGCTGACGGAAACGGTCCACGTGACGGCCGTCACCGGCTCCACGGGGGCCGGCGTCAAGCCGTCCCCCACCACGCATTTCAGCTGGCGGACGGACAACCTGTCCACCTACAAGGTCCTGGAGCACCAGCACCTGATCGAGATCCAGCGCAACCTTTCCCTGGTGCAGGAGATTCGCCGGTCGGAGCCGGCGAATGACGTGAAGATCCGCTTCGTGCCGATGCGGGGCGATTTCGCGCGCGGCATCTTCGCCTCCGTGACCCTGGAGACCTCCCTGTCGGGAGAGCAGGCGCTCCGGCTCTATCGGGACTACTACGCCGATGCGGCCTTCACGCACGTCTCCGACCGGCCGGTCGATCTCAAACAGGTGGTCAACACCAACAAGTGCATCGTGGCCCCGGAAGTGCACGACGGCACGCTGGTCGTCGCCTCCGTGATCGACAACCTCCTCAAGGGCGCGTCGGGCCAGGCGGTCCAGAACATGAACCTCATTTTCGGCATTCCGGAGACATCCGGCCTGAAGCTGAAGGCATCAGCATTTTAGCGAAAGATGGAACTCTTCGACGTATATTCCCTTTTCAACGTGACGCCCGTACGCGCGCGCGGCTGCACCGTCTGGGACGACAAGGACCAGGAATACCTGGACCTCTACGGCGGCCACGCCGTCATTTCCGTGGGCCACAGCCATCCCCATTATGTGCAGGCCCTGAAGGACCAGCTGGACAAGATCGGCTTCTATTCCAACAGCGTGCGGAATCCCCTCCAGGAGGAGCTGGCGCGCCGCCTGGGAGAGGCCAGCGGCTACGATGACTACACGCTCTTCCTGGACAACAGCGGCGCGGAGTCCAACGAGAATGCCGTCAAGCTGGCGTCGTTCCATACGGGACGCGACCGGGTCATCGCCTTCCGGCGGAGTTTCCACGGACGCACCTCCGGCGCCGTGGCCCTGACGGACAATCCCGCGATCGTCTCCCCTTTCAATGCCCACCACAAAGTGACCTTCTGCGAGTTGAACGACGGTGACGCCGTTGCGGAAGAGCTCGCGAAGAAGGACGTGGCGGCGGTCATCATCGAGGGCATCCAGGGCTGCGGCGGCATCCACGAGCCCCAGGCGGGCTTCCTGCAGATGCTGGACCGCACCTGCAGGCGCTACGGCACCGTGCTCATCCTGGACGAGGTCCAGAGCGGTTACGGACGCACCGGCAAATTCTTCGCCCACCAGTGGGCGGGCATCCGTCCGGGCATCATCACGATGGGCAAGGGCATCGCCAACGGCTTCCCCTGCGGAGGCATCCTGATCGCGCCGGAGTTCCGGGCCCGCAAAGGCATGCTCGGCACCACCTTCGGCGGCAACTACCTCGCCTGTGCCGGCGCCCTCGCCGTGCTCGACATCCTGGAGCAGGAAGGCCTGGTGGACAATGCCCGCATCGTGGGAGAATACCTCAAGAACCATATCCCGGCGAGCCCCCGGATCAGTGAAGTGCGCGGCAAGGGCCTGATGCTGGGCATCGAATTCAACGAGCCCGTTGCCCCCCTGCGGCAGGCCCTGCTCTACGACAAACACATCTTCACCGGCGTGGCCGGCCAGAACATGATCCGGCTCCTGGCCCCGCTCTGCCTGACGCAGGCCGAGGCGGACCGTTTCCTGGAAGCATTCAAAGAAGTACTTGCCGCATGAAATCCTTTTTCCACGTCAGCGACATCGGCGACCTCGGCGCAGCGCTCGGGGAAGCGAAGCAGGTGAAGGCGACCCCCTTTGCCTGGAAACATCTCGGAGAGAACAAGACCATCATGCTGGTCTTCTTCAACAGCAGCCTCCGCACCCGGCTGAGCAGCCAGAAGGCGGCCCTCAACCTCGGCATGAATCCCATCGTGCTCAACATCGGGCAGGACAGCTGGAAACTGGAGACCGAGATGGGCGTGGTGATGGACGGCGACAAGTCCGAGCACCTGCGGGAGGCCATCCCCGTGATGACCAGCTACTGCGACCTGATCGGCATCCGTTCGTTCGCCGGGCTGCAGGACCGGGCCTTCGACTACGGCGAGACGGTGCTCCGCCAGTTCGTCGAATACGGAGGCAAGCCCGTGATCAGCCTGGAGTCCGCCACCGTCCACCCCTGCCAGGCCTTCGCCGACCTGATCACGATCGAAGAATACCGGAAGAAGAAGCGTCCCAAGGTCGTCCTCACCTGGGCCCCGCACCCGCGTGCGCTCCCCCAGGCCGTGCCGAATTCTTTCGCCGAATGGATGAACGCGGCCGATGTGGATTTCGTCATCACGCATCCGCACGGCTACGAACTGGACCCCGCCTTTGCCGGGAACGCGCCGGTCGAATATGACCAGATGAAGGCGCTGGAAGGCGCGGACTTCGTCTATGCCAAGAACTGGAGCTGCCCGGGCGTGACCGATCCGGCCCGGTACGGACAGATCCTCAGCAAGGACATGGGCTGGACCGTCGATGCCCGGCACATGGCCGTCACCAACAACGCTTACTTCATGCACTGCCTGCCCGTGCGCCGCAACATGATCGTCTCCGACGAGGTGATCGACGCCCCGACCAGCCTCGTGATCCCGGAGGCGGCCAACCGCGTCGTGTCCGCGCAGGTGGTGATGAAACGCATGCTCGAAAGCCTATGATCTCGCTGTACAAGATCGGCGGCAATGTCGTGGACGATGCGGCGGCCCTGGAGCGCTTCTGCGCGGAATTCGCCGCCCTTCCCGGGCCGAAGGTCCTGGTCCACGGCGGCGGAGTGCGCGCCAGCCAGGTGCAGAAAGCCCTCGGGCAGGAGCCCGTCAAGATCGAGGGGCGCCGCGTCACCGACGCACCGGCCCTCGAGGTCGTGACCATGGTCTATGCCGGCTGGTGCAACAAGGATATCGTGGCCCGTCTGCAGGCGCACGGATGCGATGCCATCGGGCTCGCCGGCTGCGACGGAGCCGCCGTCACGGCCCAGCGCCGTCCGCCCAGGACCCTGTCTGACGGCGTGACGCAGGTGGATTTCGGCTTCGTGGGCGATGTCACGCCTGCGAGCGTCAACGTCCCCTTCGTCAAGCGGCTGCTGGATGCTGGCCTCACGCCCGTCTTCTGCGCCATCAACCACGACGGCGCCGGCCAGCTGCTCAATACCAACGCCGACACGATGGCGGCTGCAATTTCCGTCGCGCTGGGTGCAAAACTATTTTATTGTTTCGAAAAAAATGGCGTACTTTGTGACCGGAACGACGACGGAAGCGTGATTCCCGGGCTGGATCCGGCCGCGTATGCCCGCCTGAAAGCCGAAGGGCGCGTGGCGGACGGGATGATTCCCAAGCTGGACAACGCCTTCCAGGCCCTGCGGGACGGTGCCGCCGGCGTCGTGATCCGCGGAGCGGAGCGCCTGCAGGAAGCGGGCGGCACAGTGCTGACATTATGAGTATATACGAAGATTCCATACAATTGCTGCGGCAGATGGTCCGCATCTCCTCCCTCTCCGGACAAGAGGCGGAGGTGGCGGCGTGCGTGGGAGCTGCCCTGGAGTCTTTCGGCATCCGTTTCGAGCCGGTCCGGGGCAATATCCTTGCGCTGAACCGGCATTTCGATCCCGCCCTGCCGACCCTGGCGCTGGACGCCCATCTCGACACGGTCCCCGTCTGCAACGGTTACACGCGTGACCCCTTCGACCCGGGCTGTGATCCTGAAATCATTTACGGGCTTGGTTCCAATGACGATGGCGGAAGTGTAGTGTCCATGATTGCTGCATTCCGCCATTTTTATGAGCGGAAGCTGCCGTTCAACCTGATGCTGATCCTCTCGCGCGAGGAGGAGGTCAGCGGCCCGGACGGGACGCGCTGGCTCTTCGCCCCGGACGGGCTGTTCGCCTCCGGCGGGGCCTGGCCGATGCCGGAGCGCGTCATCGTCGGCGAACCGACCGGCATGCGTGCGGCGACCAGTGAGCGGGGCCTGCTGGTGCTGGACGGCGAAGCGCAGGGCGTGAGCGGCCATGCCGCCCGCGGCGAAGGTGTCAACGCCCTCTACATCGCGCTGGACGATATCGCCGCCCTGCGCGCCCACGTCTTCACGCGGCACTCTCCCCTGATGGGCTACGTCCGCCTCAGCGTGACGCAGATCGAAGCCGGCCATGCGCACAACGTCATTCCGGACCGCTGCCGTTTCGTGGTGGATATCCGGCCGACGGAGCAATACACCAACGAGGAGATCCTGTCCGAACTGCAGGCCTTCTGCCGGAGCCGCCTGACGGCGCGCAACCTCGCCAACCGCTCCTCCGCCACGGCCGCCGGTTCTCCCCTGCTCCGGGCGGCGCAGCGGCTCGGCCTCGAGACTTTCTCCTCTCCGACGACTTCCGACTGGATGCGCATCCCCTGCGATGCGCTCAAGATGGGGCCCGGGGAGTCTTCCCGCTCGCACAAAGCCGACGAATACATCCTGACCCGGGAAATCCGGGCCGGGATTGATGGATATATAGCGTTTATTGAGACATTATATGGCAACACTTTGGAATAAAGGGACTTCTGCGACGGAGGCCGTGGACCGCTTCACGGTCGGGAACGACCGGGTGCTGGATCTGCGCCTGGCGCGCTACGACGTGCAGGGCTCCCGGGCACACATCCGGATGCTCGCGAAGATCGGCCTGCTGACCGAAGACGAACTGCGGCTGCTGGACGCCGCCCTGGCCCGGATCGCGGACAGCATCGAAGCCGGCGCCTTCCGCCTCGAAGACGACGTGGAGGACATCCATTCGCAGGTCGAGCTGCTGCTCACCCGCGAACTCGGCGAGGTGGGCAAGAAGATCCATTCCGGGCGCTCGCGCAACGACCAGGTCCTGGTCGATCTCAAGCTCTTCCTCCGCGACGAGCTCCGGACGCTGCGCGACGAGACGCTGGCCCTGTTCCGCACGCTCCAGGCCCTGAGCGAAAAGCACAAGGAGGTCCTGCTGCCCGGCTACACGCATGCGCAGGTGGCGATGCCCTCCTCCTTCGGGCTCTGGTTCGGCGCCTACGCCGAGGCGCTGGTCGATGACATGTACCAGCTGGGCGGCGCATACAGGATCGTCAACCGCAATCCGCTCGGCTCCGCGGCCGGCTACGGCAATTCCTTCCCGCTGGACCGGCAGATGACCACGGACCTGCTGGGCTTCGATTCGCCCGTCTATAACAGCGTGGCGGCGCAGATGCAGCGCGGCCGCACCGAACGCGCCGTGGCTTCCGCCATCGGCGGCATCGCCCTGACGCTCAATAAATTCGCTGCCGACTGCTGCATGTATATGTGCCCCAATTTCGGCTTCATCCACTTCCCGGACGAGCTGACCACGGGCTCCAGCATCATGCCCCACAAGAAGAATCCCGACGTGTGGGAAATCCTGCGTGGCAAGTGCAACCGCATCCTCAGCTGCGAGAACGAGATCTCCCTGCTCTGCAGCAATATGCCCCACGGCTACCACCGGGATTACCAGCTGCTCAAGGACATCCTCTTCCCCGCCCTGGAGCTGATGCACGAGTGCCTGCAGATGACGGACTACATGCTCGCGCATATCGAGGTCAACGAGGCGATCCTCGCGGACCCGCGCTACGCCTACCTCTTCACCGTCGAGGAGGTCAACCGCCGGACCCTCGCCGGGACCCCTTTCCGGGAGGCCTACCGCCAGGTGGGCGTCGAAGTGAACGAAGGCCGCTTCCGCTATGCCGGCGGCGATCCCGCCACGCTCCGCGCCTCCGATCTCGGACACACGCACCTGGGCAGCCTGGGCAACCTGTGCAACGATCAAATCGCCGCGCTCATGGACGCGGCCTCCGCATGGTAACAGATAACAAACACGATATATGGCAACACGCAAAAAAGTGAAACTCGTCCTGCAGAACGGACGCACAATGCAAGGCTGGGGCTTCGGCTACGACGGCCCGTGCGACGGAGAGGTGGTCTTCTCCACGGCCATGGTCGGCTACACGGAAAGCCTGACGGATCCCTCCTTTTCGGGACAGATCCTCTGTCTGACCTACCCGATCCTGGGCAATTACGGTGTTTCCCGGATGGAAGCCGATCCGGACGGACTGCTCAAGGGATTTGAATCCGAGAAAATCCACATCCGCGGCCTCGTCGTGACCGACTATTGCGAGGAATACAGCCACTGGGACGCCGTCGAGAGCCTGGGCGCCTGGATGGCGGAGCAGAAGATCCCCGGCATTTTCGGCATCGACACCCGCCTGCTGACCCAGATCCTGCGCGAAGAAGGCTCGATGCTGGGCAAGATCGTGCCGGCGGATGACGATTCCGCCTTCGACGTGTCCGATCCCAACCTGGAGAACCAGGTCGCCAAAGTCAGCTGCAAGGAGATCATCCGCTACGGCCACGGCGACAAGAAGGTCGTCCTGGTCGATTGCGGCGTGAAGCACCAGATCCTCCGCAACCTCGTCACCCGCGGGGTTGAAGTGATCCGTGTCCCCTGGGACTACGATTTCAACCAGCTGGAATGGGACGGCCTGTTCATCTCCAACGGCCCCGGCGATCCGGTCCACTGCGGCGTCACGGTGGAGAACATCCGCCGCGCCCTGCAGACCGGCAAGCCCGTCTGCGGCATCTGCCTGGGCAACCAGCTGCTCGGCATGGCGGCCGGCGCCTCCACCTACAAGCTGAAATACGGCCACCGTTCCCACAACCAGCCGGTCCGCCAGGCCGGCACGACCCGTTGCTACATCACGGCCCAGAACCACGGCTACGCCATCCGGGAGGACTCCCTGCCCGCAGACTGGGAGCCCTATTTCATCAACATGAATGACGGCACCAACGAGGGCATCCGGCACAAGTCGAAGCCCTTCTTCTCCGCCCAGTTCCATCCCGAGGCCTCCAGCGGCCCGGAAGACACCGAATTCATTTTTGACGATTTTATCTCCCTGTTATGATCGACTCCCAAATAAAGAAAGTCCTGGTGCTCGGTTCGGGCGCCCTCAAGATCGGCGAGGCCGGCGAATTCGACTACAGCGGCTCGCAGGCCCTCAAGGCCCTCCGGGAAGAGGGCATCAAGACCGTCCTCATCAACCCCAACATCGCCACGGTGCAGACTTCCGAAGGCGTGGCGGACAAAGTGTATTTCCTGCCCGTCACCCCCTTCTTCGTGGAGAAGGTGATCAAGAAGGAGAAGCCGCAGGGCATCCTGCTGGCCTTCGGCGGGCAGACGGCCCTCAACTGCGGCGTCGCCCTCTACAAGGACGGCATCCTGGAAAAGAACGGCGTCAAGGTGCTCGGCACGCCGGTGCAGTCCATCATCGACACGGAAGACCGTGAGCTCTTCGTGGAGCGCATGGACGAGATCGGCATCAAGACCATCAAGTCCCACCCGGCGTCCAGTCTCGAGGAGGCCCGTGCCGCGGCCCGCGAGGTCGGCTACCCGGTCATCCTGCGCGCCGCCTACGCGCTGGGCGGCCTGGGCTCCGGATTCTGCGAAGACGAGCAGGAGCTCGAGACCGTCGCCCGCAAGGCCTTCTCCTTCTCCCCGCAGGTGCTTGTCGAGAAGTCCCTGCGCGGCTGGAAGGAGATCGAATTCGAGGTGATGCGCGACGGCTTCGACAACTGCATCGCCGTCTGCAACATGGAGAATTTCGACCCGCTCGGCATCCACACCGGCGAGAGCATCGTGGTCGCGCCCTGCCAGACGCTCACCAACGACGAGTGCAACTTCCTGCGCAAGAAGGCGATAGAGATCGTCCGCCATATCGGCATCGTGGGCGAATGCAACGTCCAGTACGCCTTCAGCCCGGACGGCGAAGACTACCGCGTGATCGAGATCAACGCCCGCCTGAGCCGTTCTTCCGCCCTGGCCTCCAAGGCCACGGGCTATCCCCTCGCCTTCATCGCAGCCAAGATCGGCCTGGGCTATGGCCTGCACGAGCTCAAGAACACCGTCACCAAGACCACGCCGGCCTTCTTCGAGCCCGCGCTGGACTACGTGGTGTGCAAGATTCCCCGCTGGGACCTCAACAAATTCAAGGGCGTCTCGCGCGAGATCGGCTCCAGCATGAAGAGCGTCGGCGAGGTGATGGCCATCGGCCGCACCTTTGAGGAAGCCATGCAGAAAGGCCTGCGCATGATCGGCCAGGGAGCCAACGGCTTTGTCTGCAACAAGTCTTTCAAGAAAGAGGAGCTCGACGACCTGATGCGTCACCCCACGGACATGCGCATCTTCGCGATTGCCGCCGCCCTCGAGGCGGGTTACACGGTGGACCGCATCTACGAGCTGACCAAGATCGACCGATGGTTCCTCTGCAAACTGGCCGGCATCGAGGCGACCTACCGCGAACTGGAGGCCTGCAAGAGCCTGACGGAAGTCGGCATCGACCTGCTCCGCAAGGCCAAGTGCCAGGGCTTCTCGGACATCCAGATCGCCCGCGTGTTCCATACGCCCGAAGCCAAGGTGCGCGAGCTGCGCGCCTTCCTGGGCCTGCGCCCCTATGTCAAGCAGATCGACACCCTGGCCGCGGAGTTCCCCTCTTCGACCAACTACCTCTACCTGACCTACAACGGCGAAGTCGATGACATCAGCTTCGAGGACGGTTCCAATACGGTCATCGTCCTCGGCTCCGGCGCCTACCGCATCGGCAGCAGCGTGGAGTTCGACTGGTGCGGGGTCAATGCCCTGAACACCCTGCGCAGCAGCGGCTACAAGGCCATCATGATCAACTACAACCCGGAGACCGTCTCCACCGACT
>CAMHIP010000060.1 GCA_946185205.1 uncultured Bacteroidales bacterium
CTCCAAGATCGCCATCGCCCAGTCCGACGCCCAGCGCCGCGAGAAGCAGGCCGAGGCCGAGCGTCTGGCCGTCGCGGCCGAGAAGGTGCAGGCCGCAAAGGCCCTCGAGGAGGCCTACAAGAGCGAGCGTGACGCCGAGTTGGCCCGCGCCGAGCGCGAAAAGGCCACCCAGCAGGCGAACGTGGTCGTGGCCGCCCAGATCGAAAAGGAACGGCTCATCATCGAGGCCGAGGCGGAAGCCGAGCGCGCCCGCCGGCTCGCAAAGGGTGAGGCGGACGCCATCTTCGCCAAGATGGACGCCCAGGCCCGCGGTACCCTCGAGATCCTCGCCAAGCAGGCAGAAGGTTTCGGCCAGCTCGTGGCGGCCGCCGGCGGCGACGCCCAGCAGGCCATTACGATGCTGATCACCGACAAGCTGCCCGAACTCGTCAAGACGCAGGTCGAGGCCGTCAAGGGCATCAACATCGACAAGGTCACCGTCTGGGACGGCGGCAAGGGCGAGAACGGCAAGACCGCCACGGCCAATTTCGTGTCCGGCCTGATGGGCTCCGTCCCCCCGCTCGAGGAGCTGTTCAAGATGGCCGGCATGAGTCTGCCCAGCTACCTGAAGGGAGAGCAGAAACCGGCTCCGGCCGAGGAGCCCAAGGCGGAGGAGTAGCGGTATGATCGTCATCAATGTAGATGTGATGCTTGCCCGGAGGAAGATGTCCTCCGGGGAACTAGCCCAGCGCGTGGGGATCACAGCTGCAAATCTCTCGATCCTCAAGACCGGCAAGGCCAAGGCCATTCGCTTCTCCACCCTGGAAGCCCTCTGCAAGGCGCTGGATTGCCAGCCCGGCGACCTGCTCGAATACCGTCCGGACCCTTGACGGTGTTGCAAGACATAGGCTGATTGTCAGCCAGTTACGAAATAACCTTCGGAGATTCCTCCGAAGGTTATTTCATAATGGCTTGATAGTCAATGGTGCTTAGCGGATCGGTTTCACCGTGAAGACGAACCTCCTGGAGTGCGTCACGTCGATGAGGTACTTGGGATTGATGGGGGCGCCCCAGGAATTGTCGCCGCCCACGCCCATCATCACCTCGTCCAGGCAGAGCTCCACGAAGTCGCGCGGGACGATGTCGTTGACGTGCGTCTGTTTGCGGCCGTTGGTCACGTCCACGTCGTGGTTGTCGTAGTGGTTGAGCTGTACGGGGCGCACGCTCTCCGCAGAGTCGAAATCTTCCACGCTGTTGCGCAGCGCATTGAATTCGAGGGTGCTCTCCGGGATGATCAGCAGCCCCTTGCCGCGGTCGTCCGTCAGCGCGAGCCGGCGCACGTCCGTGCGGTGGCCGTTCTCCTGCGGCCGGACATACGGGACATACATCTGCTCGGCCGTGGTCTCGTACAGGCCGATCATCGAGCCGCTTTTGCGGTCCCAGTAGTTCTCCTCCGGGCCGCGGCCGAGGTATTCCACGTTGTGGTAGGCGGCCGGCAGGCGCAGCCGGACCCCGAAGCGCGGCAGGTTGAGGTAGCGGTCCCGCCAGTCGGCTTTCCGCCGCTCTTCCATCAATGCCTGCATCTGCTGGAACTCCTTGATCTCCCGTATCCGGTCCTCTTCGCTCTGGTCGGGGTTATAGCGCATGCCCGGTCCGTCCAGGATCCGCTCCGGCTGCGGCGCCTGCGGGGCCTTCAGCCCCATCGTCAGCCCGACTTCCAGCGAACCGTCCGCGAACAGGCGGAAAGACAGCGTGTCGCCCAGGCCGTAAATGACGTCCAGCCAGGCGAAATCCCGGTCCGTCACGCCGGATTCGACCTTCTCGATCTCCGGGTGCAGGGTGCGCTCCTTCCAGCGGGCGGCGCGGGCGGGTAGCTTGTTGCCGTAGTCGTTGTCGGTCGGGCCGCGCCAGTAGTTGGGCTGGAAGCCGAAACCGCCCTGGATGTATTCCGTGCCGGCTACCTTGTAGCTGGAGACCGTCCCGGCCTGCTTGTCGTAGGTCAGGCTGGCCTTGCGGGTGGAGAGGACAATGGACTTGCCGGACTCCCGGACCTTGAAGCGGGCTGTGCCGGTATCCTCCTCCTGCTTCTCCAGGACCGGCAGCACGAACTGCCCGGAGGCGACCACGTGGCCCTTGGGGATGCCGGGCTGCGCTTCGCGGGTGCGGGCATACACTTCCACGGTGTAAAGCACGCCGCGCTCCTGCGTCCCGGGAACCGGGATGACGAAGGGTTCGCCGGACTTGCCCGGCGCCACGGCCGGGGCGGGCAGGACGCCCTGCTCCAGCAGCCGCCCGTCGGCGTGGATTTCGTAGCTGAAGTCGAACTCGTCCAACTGCGTGAAGAAGAAGCGGTTGACGGGCTTCACGGCGGCGCCGAAGAAGTCCTTCTCCGCCACGTTCTCGAACAGGATGTTCTGATAGACCTTCTTGACTTCCAGCAGCGCCGGATGCGGGGTGCGGTCGGGACCCACGAGCCCGTTGCAGCAGAAGTTGCCGTCGGAGGGGGTGTTCACGCCGAAATCGCCGCCGTAGGCCCAGAAGCCGCCGTCGCGGTCCTGCCAGATGCCCTGGTCGACCCAGTCCCAGATGAAACCGCCCTGGAGCTGCTTCGCGTGGTAATAGACCTCCCAGAGGTCGGCGAGGTCGCCGGTGCTGTTGCCCATCGCGTGGGCGTATTCGCAGTTGATATAGGGCCGGTCCAGGGTCTGCCGGTCAGTGGCCAGCAGGCTCTGCTCGGTCGGGTACATCGGCCAGATGATGTCGGTGTTGAAGTTGCGGCCGGCGTCCCCGTAGGCGACGGGACGCATTTTCTCCTTGGCTTTCAGGGCCTTGTAGGCCTCTTCGAAGTTGACGCCGTTGCCGGCTTCGTTGCCCAGGGAGAAGATGACCACGCAGGCGTGGTTCTTGGTGCGCTCGTACATGCCCAGTTCGCGTTCGAGCTGGAGCGGGTAGAAACTCGGATCCTTGGCGACGCCGCGCCATCCGTGGCTCTCCACGTTGGCCTCGCTGCACACATAGAATCCGTACTCGTCGCAGAGCTCGTAGAAGCGGCGCTGCTGCGGGTAGTGGCTGGTGCGGACGGCGTTGATGTTGTGCTGCTTCATCAGCTCGAAGTCGCGGCGCATCATCTCCTCGGACACGACGTGGCCCGTGCGGGGATCGTGTTCGTGGATGTTGACGCCCTTGAGCATCACGCGCCGTCCGTTGACGAGGAAGTCGGTGCCGACCACCTGCGCCGTCCGGAAGCCGATGCGCGTGCTGGTGTATTCCGTGCGGCCGTCCGGGCCCGTGAGGGCGAGCAGGGCGGTGTAGAGGACCGGTTTCTCGGCGCTCCAGGCCTGCACGTCCTTCACGACGTGGTGGAAGGTGACGGTCTTGCCGTCCGTCAGTTCCTTCGCCGCAGGCACGTCCGCCTCCCGGCTTTCGCTCCAGATCTCGCGGCCGTCCGGGCCGAGCAGGGTGAGGCCGAGCCGGACGCTGCCGCTCCCGGACAGGGAGGCCAGCTTGACGCCGAAGTCCAGCACGCCGTCGCAGAAATCTCCGCTCAGGGGGGACTCCACGACCAGGTCGCGGATCAGGATCCGGGGCCGCGCCGTCAGATAGACGTCGCGCTCGATCCCGCTGATGCGCCAGAAGTCCTGGCACTCATAGTAACTGCCGCTGCTCCAGCGGTGTACCTCCATGGCGAGCACGTTCTTGCCGGGATGCAGGGCGGGGGTCAGGTTGAATTCCGCCGGGTTCTTGGAGTCTTCGCTGTAGCCGATCTGTTTCCCGTTGAGGTAGAGCATGAAGCCGGACTTGACCCCGCCCAGCTGGATGAAGACCTGGCGGCCGTCCCAGCCGGCCGGGAGGGTAAACGTCAGGCGGTACAGGCCGCCCGGGACGACTTCCGGGAAGGTCGGGACGCCGCCGCCGCTGTCGGGCGACCACTCGAAGGGGGAGTTGATGTAGATGGGCGTGCCGTAGCCCTGCAGCTCCCAGCCGGACGGGACGGCGATCTCCGCCCAGGAACTGTCGTCGAACGCGGGATCCGCGAAACCTTGCGGCAGTTTGCGGAAGTCGTCCGCCCACAGGAATTTCCATTCCCCGTTGAGGGAGCGGAACCACGGCGAGGCGGCGTAGTCGTTTTTCAGGGCGGCTTCCCGGCTGCCGTACATCATATAGTCGGCGTGGGGATACTCTTTGCCCAGGGAAGGGATGTTGCGGTCGGTCCAGGTTTCGGGACCGGCCTGAGCGGATGCGCTCAAGCTGAACAGGACGGCCATCAGAAGCAGGGCGGTACGTTTCATAGCAGGTGGGATGGTGGGTAGGTGGCGGAGCGTCAGCCCCGGATGTCAATCTGGAAACCCTCGTCGATCAGGGGCTGGACCAGGGCGCGCATCTGCGCGGCGGTGTATTTCTCCAGGCCCTGGGCCGGGGTGGGGCGGTCGATGGTATAGACCATGATCTTGCGGGGCCTGAGGTCGCGGACGATGTCCATCCAGCCGTCAAGCACTTCCGGGCTGGCGGAGTCGAAATCGGGACTGCGCAGGAACATGGTCTGCAGGATGAAGTCCCCGTGGAAGCCGCGCAGGGCCTCCAGGACGCGCTCCAGGCGGTAGCCGGGCGCCGGACGGTCGATCCGCGCGATCAGCGCGTCCGTCGGGGCGTCGATCTTGAGGATGGGATTGTCCACGCGCTTGAGCGCGGCGGCGATCTCGGGGACGTGCACGCGGGTGGCGTTGGACAGCACGGAGACCTTGGCGCCGGGGTAGTAGGCGTCGCGCAGGTGGAGCGTGTCGTCTATGATGCGGGGGAACTCCGGGTTGAGGGTTGGTTCTCCGTCGCCGGAGAAGGTGATCGAGTCGATCGGCGTGCCTTCCAGCATGCAGGCGGCGAGCTTGTCTTCCAGGGCGGAGCGGACCTGCGCGGCCGTGGGGAGGACCTGGTCGTCCCGGCCGTCCTTGTTCCAGCCGCACTCGCAGTAAATGCAGTCGAAGGTGCAGATCTTGCCCCGGCGCGGCAGCAGGTTGATGCCGAGCGAGGATCCCAGCCGGCGGCTGTGGATGGGGCCGAATACGGTTTCTTCACGAATCATATTCCAAATTTAACACTTTTTTTCGTGGAGTGAGAAAAAACAAGTAACTTCGTGCCAGCAAAATTCTATGATCGATATGAAAGCCATCCTCAGCACCGATTTCCATTTCCCGGGACAGGTCGCCCGGTACACCGGCAAGGTCCGTGACGTCTACAGCATCGGCTCCGACTATCTCGTGATGGTCGCCACCGACCGCATTTCCGCCTTCGACGTGGTCCTGCCCAAGGGCATTCCCTACAAAGGTCAGGTCCTCAACCAGATAGCGTCCAAGTTCCTGGACGCCACGGCCGACATCCTCCCCAACTGGAAGATCGCCGAGGTGGATCCGATGGCCACGATCGGCTGGCGCTGCGAGCCGTTCAAGGTGGAAATGGTGATCCGCGGCTACCTGACCGGTCACGCCTGGCGCGAGTACAAGGCCGGCAAGCGCACGCTCTGCGGCGTCGCCCTGCCGGACGGCATGGTGGAGAACCAGAAGTTCCCGGAGCCCATCATCACCCCGACGACCAAGGCCGCCGAAGGGCACGACGAGGACATCAGCAAGGAAGAGATCATCGCGCAGGGGATCGTGTCCCGCGAGGACTACGAGCAGCTAGAGCGCTACACCCGCGCCCTGTTCGCCCGCGGCACGGAGATCGCCGCCGGCAAGGGCCTGATCCTGGTCGATACCAAATACGAATTCGGCAAGCGCGACGGGCGCATCATCCTGATGGACGAGATCCACACGCCGGATTCCTCCCGCTATTTCTACGCGGAAGGGTACGAGGAGCGCCTTGCCCGGGGGGAGCACCAGAAGCAGCTCTCCAAGGAGTTCGTGCGCGAGTGGCTGATGGCCGGCGGCTTCCAGGGCCAGGCCGGACAGCAGGTCCCGGAGATGACCGACGAGGTGGTGGCCGGGATCACCGAGCGCTACGTCGAGCTCTACGAGCACATCACGGGCGAGAAGTTCGTCCCCGCGCCCGATGCCGATGCCGCCGCCCGCATCGAGAAGAATATCAATACTTTTCTCAGTAAATAAAAACTGCCGCCCGCCGGAGTCTTCCAGACGGGCGGACGGAAATTATTTTCCGGACAGGTTTGCCGGAAAACCAATTTCCGCTCCGCTGTCCGGCGGGCGGCGAACCATAAAAGATACGAAATATGATTGAAAGATATTCCAGAAAAGTGATGCGGGACGTCTGGACGGAAGAAAACAAGTTCAACGCCTACCTGCAAGTCGAAATCCTCTCCTGCGCAGCCTGGAGCGAGCTGGGCGTCATCCCGGCCGAAGACGTGGAGAAGATCCGCGCGAACGCGAAATTTGAAGTGAAGCGCATTCAGGAGATCGAAGAGCAGACCCGCCACGACGTCGTCGCCTTCACCCGCGCCGTCAGCGAAAGCCTCGGCGAAGAGCGCAAATGGGTCCACTACGGCCTCACCTCCACGGACGTGGTCGATACGGCCAACGGCTACCTCCTCAAACAGGCCGACGCCATCCTGCTCAAAGACCTGGAGGACTTCCTCGCCGTGCTGAAGAAACGCGCCCTCGAGTTCAAGGACACGCCCTGCATCGGCCGCACCCACGGCATCCATGCCGACATCACCAGTTTCGGCCTCAAATGGGCCCTCTGGTACGAGGAAATGAAGCGCAACATCGACCGCTTCCGCTATGCCTGCGCCGGCGTCGAGGCCGGCAAGATGAGCGGTGCGGTGGGCAATTTCGCCAACATCCCCCCGTTCATCCAGGACTACGTGTGCGAGCATCTCGGCATTCATTCCGCCGACATCTCCACGCAGGTCCTGCAGCGCGACCGCCACGCCTTCTACATCGCCACGCTGGCCATCATCGCCTCCACGCTGGAGCAGATGGCCTTCGAGGTGCGCAACCTCCAGCGCACCGAGGTGCGCGAAGCCGAAGAGGCCTTCCGCAAGGGCCAGAAGGGGTCGAGCGCCATGCCGCACAAGCGCAACCCGATCAGCAGCGAGAACATCTGCGGCTGTGCCCGCGTGATGCGCGGCTATATGTCCGCCTCCTGCGAGAACGTCGCCCTCTGGCACGAGCGCGACATTTCCCACTCTTCCACCGAGCGCATCATCCTGCCGGACGCCACCGAGCTGCTGGATTACATGCTCACGCGCTTCCGCGGCATCCTGGAGAACCTCACGGTCTATCCGGAGAACATGATGAAGAATATCTGGTGCACCAACGGCGTCATCTTCGCCCAGCGCGTGATGAACGCCCTGATCGGCAAGGGCTGCTCCCGCGAGGAGGCCTATGACACGGTCCAGCCGATCGCCATGAAGGCCTGGTCCGAGGGACTGGACTACCAGACCCTGCTGAAGGCCGACGCCCAGGTGATGGGACTGCTCTCCGAAGAGGAGCTGGCGGCCTGCTTCACCCTGGACTACTACTTCAAGAACGTCGATTACATTTTCCGGCGCGTCGGGATCCTCTGACGCTTCCGGGGCAGAGAAAACGGCCATCCTCGCTGAGCGTGGATGGCCGTTTGGGTGTAAAGGCAATGTGAATTACTGCAGGCTGGCCTTGCGGTACTCCTTGCCGAGTTTCTCGAGGGCGAGCGTGGCTTTGCGGACACGGGCCTGGGCAGCTTTGTTACCGACCTTGTCGATATCGGCCTCGATGGCCGCGATCTGCTCCTTGATTTTAGCGATGATCTCTTGCATGTTGTTCAGATTTTTGTTTAATGTTTGATGTTGGACAATAGCTTGGGATTATTTCTTGACGAGACTCTTGAAATCGTTGCACGGTTTGAAGGAAGGGATGTCCTTCTCAGGGATGACGATGGTCTTCTGCGCTGTAATGTTGCGGGCGGTCTTGGCGGCGCGATGTTTGATTCCGAAAGTGCCGAAACCCCGCAGGTACACGGGTTCTCCTTTTGCGAGAGATGCTTTCACAGTCTCCATGAAACCTTCGATGGCGCTGATGACAGCCGCCTTCTCCATGCCCGTGGATTCAGCCACGGCCTTCACGATGTCTGCTTTTGTCATTTTTGGGCTTGATTTTGAAATTCTTGTCAAATATATAAAAAAAACGCAATCGGTGTCACTCGGGATGGATTTTTTTTGATTCTAGCCGGATTTTCCGTGTCCTCAGGCCTTTCCGCCCTTCAGGGACCGGATGGACTTGGCGATATTGATCATGTGGTCGGCGATACGCTCGGCGTTGGAAGACAGCTCGAGGTACTGGGCGCCGACCGTCGGCGTGCAGATGCCCTTCTCCATCCGGGAGATGTGTCCTTCTTCCATCCGCTTCGTGTAGTCGTCGATCTCCTCCTCGATGACGTTGGCCCGGTCCAGGGAGTCAAGGCTCTCGTTCTGGTAGGCGTCCATGGCGAACTCATACAGCTGGTGCAGCAGCGCCTTCAGCTGGCTGATTTCGTATTTGGCGTCGTCGGAGAACTGCTGGCCGGAGTCGGCGAGGGCCGTGGCGTATTCGACGATGTTCTCGGCATAGTCTCCGATTCTTTCCACGTCGCGGATGTTCCTGTAGGTGCCGGACAGGTAGGTCCGGTCCTTTTCTCCGAGCCCGCTCCGGCTGCTCAGGCGCACCACGAAACCGATCAGCTCGCGGTTGATGAAGTTGAGCTGCCGCTCGTCGCGGTCGAACAGCTTGAGCGCCGAGAAGTCCAGCTGCGAGGCCATTTCCAGACTGCGGTCCACGTTCTCCAGGGCGATGCCGGCCATGCGCAGGATCTCGCGCTTGACCTGCGAGACGGCCACAGGCGGCGTGCGGAGCATGTTCTCATCGACATAGCGCAGGGAGAACTCCGTGTCCGGGGCGACGGCCCTCTCGGGGATCATCCGCTTGACGAGCTTGACGAGCGAGCCCGTCAGCGGCAGCATGATCGCCACCGTCACCGTGTTGAAGAAGGTGTGGAACATGGCCAGCTGCACTTGCGGAGCTCCGGGGAAGAGCCGCCCGAACAGGTTGCCGTACGAGACGTCGAACCAGCCCAGCCCCCCGGCGGCCAGCATGAAGATGACCACGCCGGAGCAGTTGAACAGCAGGTGGATCAGGGCGGTCCGCTTGGCGTTGGTCCCGCTGGTCATACCGGCGATCACCGCCACGACGCAGGAACCGATGTTGGAACCCATGGTGAGATAGATGCCCTGGTTGATGTCGATCAGGCCCGTCACCACCATGGCGAGTGCGATGGAGGTCATGACGGAGGAACTCTGGATGATGGCCGTGAAGACGGCTCCAATCAGCACGAGCAGGATGGGATTCCCGATGCCTGCGAGGAAGGTCTTGACGCCGTCCAGCGCGGCAAAGGTCTCCATCGAACCGCTCATCAGCTCCAGACCCACGAACAGCAGGCCGAAGCCCGCCAGGATGCCGCCGAGGGTCTTGGCGCTGTTTTTCTTGGAGAAAATGCTCAGGAAGGCGCCCAGTCCCGCGAAGGCCGAGAAGATGACGCTGGTGGAGACGGAATTCCCGCCGAACATACCCAGCGCGACGATCTGCGCCGTGACCGTGGTACCGATGTTGGCGCCGTAGATGATGGTGGCCGCCTGGGCGAGGGAGATGATCCCGGCATTGACGAAGCCGATGGTCATGACCGTGGTGGCGCCGGAACTCTGGATGGCGGCCGTGCCCAGGGCGCCGATTCCCACGCCGAGCAGTTTGTTGTCGGAAGCTTTGGAGAAGAGCTTTTTGAGTCTCTCGGAGCTCGCGGCTTCCAGGTTTGAGCTCATCATCTGACACGCGATCAGGAATACGCCGATTCCTGCAAGAAGTGTCAGCACGGAAGTGATGATTGTTGTTATTTCCATGTTGGTAGTTTTGAAAGGGTGACAGGGATTCTCCGCGCGGAAGGATCCTGCCTATAGCCGCAGGCTGCAGGAGAGCAGCCATTGCCTTTCAAAACGGATGGGGACGGGGCAGGTCACGGACGGCCTGACCCAGGTGGGGCGGAGCCCCGGGAGAGCGGGCGGGGACGATGCCGGCGGCTTCTGCCGGATGCGCTGCGTCAGTTGGATGACCGCCTCTTCCTCGACCTCGTCCACGGCTTCCGGGCAAAGGTCCTGGCTTTGCGAAAGGCCTGTATAGGGCAGGTCGTCCGGCAGCAGGGCCAGAAAGAGGGCGAGAAAAAGGGTCAGTATCTTCATCGGCGGGGTTTATGCGTCTTTTTTCATCAACGGCAGGCCCTCGTGCCAGGCCGTTCCCACTTTTGCGCCGATGGCGTAATAGTCGTTCCGCATCTGGTCGAAGGCGAAGGCGCCGATTCTGGACACGTCGATCTTGCCCTTTTCGTCCAGCACCTTCTCGTCGGCCAGCACATCCACGATTTCGCCGAGGACGCGCAGACCGTAGGGCTGGTCCTGGAATTCCACCACCTTGCATTCCAGCGTGACGGGGTATTCCGTGACGACGGGAGCGTCCACTTTCTCGCTCCTGACGGCGTGAAGGCCGCTGACGGCGAACTTGTCCGGCACCTTGTTGCCGCTGGCAGTGCCCAGATAATCAGACTCTTTGAGGGTGTCCGTCCCGGGAATGGAGAGCGTGAAGGCCATGCGGTCGCGCAGGTTCTTGACGGTCTTGTGGCTTGCCTCCAGATTGAGGGCCACCATCTTGAAATCCACGATGCCGCCCCAGGCCATCATCATGACGTCCACGCTGTTGTCTTCATTATAGGTCCCGATCATGTAGGTAGGCATCGGGAAAAGATACGGCTTTGCTCCAAGTGATTTCATCATGCAAAAAGATTAATTGCTGTGCGAAGTTACCCATTTTTTGCTGAATATGCAATCGAAACGGGGATATGGCACGCATTTCGCGGCCCCAGGCGCGGTTACGGATTCGATCATGAGAGAAAACAACAGACGCACAGCTCGCAGCCGGGATCAGATCCTCGGCTGCATGGTCGGCGGGGCCGTCGGCGACGCTCTGGGCTATCCGGTGGAGTTTATGTCTTATGACGCCATCGTGAGCAGCGTCAACCACTCCGGAGACAGCGATTCGACCGGAGCCGTCTGCGGCAACCTCATGGGCACCCTGTTCGGCCGCAGCGCCATCCCTGCACACTACACCGAGCATCTGGAGCTTTTGTCCGTTATCGAGGAGATGGCCACCGACCTTTATACCGGGTGCATCATCAGCGAATACGACTCCATCGACACTCCGGAGAAGAAGCGCTGGGCCATGAAATACTGCCACCACAGATGGACGCCGCCGTGCGGGCTATGTAATTTGTAAAATATTAGCGAGTAAGGCAAGAGTGTTGAGGTCTATTTCCGGATACTTTTTCTTCTTTTCACCGTTGAAGAAGCGGAACTTTTATGAAGTTGTCGCCCTATGACTCAGCCTGCCTGTTTTTGAAATGGCAGTCCGTTTTTGGGAGTAGCTGATCTTGAATCTTTTATGATTTTGCTTGGGGGAAAATGCCCCCAAGTAAAACCGTAAACCGCTCGGAATGTGATGCTTGCAAAAACGCGTGCCGATGGACCAGGGCTGATCGGACGCCCCAGCAGGTCGAATGTCACAATATATTTTTGTGGAGCATAGGAGAATCGAACTCCTGACCTTTTGAATGCCATTCGGAGATTTTTTTCCTCCGACCTTTTGCCCCGAAAAGGACATCTTACTCATTGAGTATCAGCCTTTTTCTAAAACCACGACCTTTCGGAAAACGAAGATACATTTTTGGTTTGGAATAGCAAGCGTTTACAACCCGTTTTTCAGAAATT
>CAMHIP010000061.1 GCA_946185205.1 uncultured Bacteroidales bacterium
AAAAAGAAAAGGTGGAGCCGTAAGCCGGTTTCTGTTCACGGATTTTCTGCCATTTATCTTCGCAACCTACCCCCTGGCATCGGACGGGCCGTCCTCATCTGCCAGTGTATTTGGTCTTGCAGGTCCCGGTGCCGTACCCGCCCGGCATCGCTGCCGTGCGTCGTGGGCTCTTGCCCCGCGTTTTCACCCTTGCTCTCCGAGGAGGGCGGTTGTTTTCTGTTACGGCGGGCGTGAGGTTACCCCCACCTGCGCTTTCCGCAGCGGGATGCCCTGTCCTGTCCGGACTTTCCTCCCTTTCGGGCGGCAGATCGCTCCACCTTGTTATTTCTTTTCTTGCACCTCGCGGTACGGCACGTTGGGCACGGCGTAGAGGAGTTTGGTGCGTTCGTCGCGCTCGCGCTGGATGCGGATGCGCTCCTGACGCTCCTGCTCTTCGGCTTCCGCCCGCTGGCGCCGGAGCTCGGGGTCGTTGGCGTCGCGCTCGAGCATCTCCCGGAGCGTCTGCTCCACGAGTTCGCGCTGCTGCGCCTCGAAGGCCTCGCGCTCGCGCTCCGCACGGGCTTCCCGGGCCTCGCGCAGCGATGCGCAGGAGGAGAAGCCGAGCAGGGCCAGCAGCCCCGCGAGAATGCGGTTGACGGTCTTTTTCATGGCGTCAAAGTTAAGCAAATCTTTTCAAATGGCAAAACAGTAGCCGCCCCCGGTCGTCGCGCAGGTGCATCCCGCCGCCGAGGCAGTACTTGAAATACGGGCAGTCCCCGCACTCGCCGGTGCGCATCCAAGACCGGTCCCGGTAGGGCCCGAAGCCCCGTTCCCAGACCTCCATCAGGTCGTCGCCCCGGTAGATGTTGCCCTGGTGGTAGTCCGCGCGGATGCTGGCGCAGGCGGAGATGGAGCCGTCGCAGAGGATCGAAGCGGCCGTGATGCCCGCCTCGCAGCTGTAGAAGTGGTCCCGCACCTCGCCCTCGTAGTTGCCCAGGAAGCCCTCGCAGCCGTAGGACGCACGGATGCGCCCTTCTTTGCGCGTGGCCTTGATGAAGTCCAGCAGGCCGCGGAACTCCTCCCGGTCCAACTGCATCTCCGGATCGCCGGCGGCGCGCCCCATCGGGAACACCGTGAACAGGCGCCAGGCGCGCACGCCCCAGTCCAGCAGGGCCTCGCGGATGGCGGGGAGGGCGGCGTAGTTGCGCCGGTTCACGCAGGTGACCACGTCGAAGGCCAGCTCCGGCCGCGCGGCGAGCAGGCGGATGGCGTGCTGCGCCCGCTCGAAGCTCCCGGCACGGCCGCGCATCCAGTCATGGTCGGCCTGCAGCCCGTCCAGACTCACGGTGGCGCTGCCCATTCCGCTCGCAATCAGGTTGTCGAGGCGCTCTTCCGTGAGCGCGAAGCCGTTGGTGACCATACCCCAGGCAAAGCCCTTGTCGTGGATGGCGCGCCCGCAGGCCTCCAGGTCGGGACGCATCAGCGGTTCTCCGCCCGTCACGATCACGAACACGGAGTGCGGCTCACAGTGCGCGTTGACGCTGTCCAGCACGCGCAGGAAGTCCTCCAGCGGCATGTCGGGGTGCTCCGCCTGCACCTTGCAGTCGCTGCCGCAGTGCCGGCACGCGAGGTTGCAGCGTAGCGTGCATTCCCAGAAAAGCTGCTCCAGGGGATGATTCCTGCGGGTGTCGCGCTGCAGGACGTTGTTGATGTCCAGCGCGAGACGGTGGCGGAGATCGAGGCGGTACATTATTGTCCGGTCGCGTTGAGGGTTTCGTGGTCGCGCAGGAAGTCCTTGGGCTCCAGCACGCGCGGCGTGATGCGGATCTTGAAGATGTCGCCCTTGAACCAGCAGACCTGGTTCTGCCGGACGCCCACGGAGGTGAAGCCCTCATCCACGAGCGGCTCCCAGGGGAGGGCGCTGCGGCACTGCTCCACGCCATCGACATAGCTCACGAGCCCTTCGGGCGAAGCCGTGAGGGCGAGGGCGTACCAGCGGGCGGTCGGGTGCTGCAGCGTCTCGTCGATCAGCACGGCGCTGCGCCGCTCCGGCTTGGGGTTGTCCGGGGTGGCCTCCGGCGTGCCCAGGTTGACGAAAGCGTCGAAATACCAGGTCTGCTGCGGCGTCACGCGCGTCTCGAAGAGGATGCGGCGGTCCATCGTGCCGATGTGCAGGAAGCGCTGCTCGAAGGGGGCGTCGCTCTCCTGGCGGAAGATCACCTCGAGCGTGAAGGCCTCCAGGCCCAGCACGGGCACGCTGTCCAGCCACACGGCATCGTCCTGCCCGTCGAAGTGGACGGCGGGACCGAGCGGGGTCGAGAAGCTTTTCGGTGCGCCGAAGGTCTC
This sequence comes from uncultured Bacteroidales bacterium, assembly GCA_946185205.1. Classification (GTDB taxonomy): domain Bacteria; phylum Bacteroidota; class Bacteroidia; order Bacteroidales; family UBA932; genus Cryptobacteroides. Next base: position 2,326 of record CAMHIP010000061.1, read on the forward strand.
GAGCACCTCCGGGTGGTCGCCGGCCGTCCAGACGACAGCGTCGGAGACCGGTCCCCGGCAGGAGGCCGCAAGCAACAGCGCCGCGGCGCAGGCCGGCAGGATAGGGAAGAAAAATTGTTTCATGGAGTAAAGATACAAAAAAATAGCCGGCATCTCGCGGATTCTTCGTATATTTGGATTGTTATGGAAACTTTACAGCACACTCATGTCGTCATCATGGCCGGTGGCATCGGCAGCCGCTTCTGGCCGCTCAGTACGCCGGAATACCCCAAACAGTTCATCGACATCCTGGGCTGCGGGCGGACGTTGATCCAGCTCACGGTCGACCGTTTCCAGGGGGTGGCCCCCCTGGAGAATTTCTGGGTGGTGACCAATGCCAAGTACGTCGGGATTGTGCAGGAGCAGCTGCCCGGCCTCCCCGCGGATCACATCCTCGCGGAGCCGGAAGCCCGCAACACGGCGCCCTGCATCGCCTGGGCCTGCTGGAAGATCCGTTCCGCGGACGCGGACGCCAACATCGTGGTGACGCCGAGCGACGCCGTGGTCATGCAGCCGGAGGAGTTCCGCCGCGTCATTGCCGACGCCCTCCGTTTCACTGCGAAACGCGACGCCGTCGTGACCGTCGGCATCCGCCCTTCGCGTCCCGAGACCGGCTACGGCTATGTGCAGACCGCCGGTGTCGAAGAAAGCAAGATCCTCCGCGTGCAGGAGTTCCGGGAGAAGCCCGACCGCGCGACCGCGGAACAGTATCTGCGCGCCGGCAATTTCCTCTGGAACGCCGGCATCTTCGTCTGGAACGCGCGGACCATCCACGCCTTCATCCACCGCTACAGCCCGCAGATCGCCGCTCTGATGGAGCGCATCGCCGCCTCCTTCGGCGCCGCCGACGAGCGCGCGGTGGTCGAAGCGCTTTTCCCGCAGTGCGAGAAGATCTCCATCGACTACGCCGTGATGGAGCCCGCCTCGCGGGAAGGCAAGGTCTTCACCCATCCCGCCGACTTCGGCTGGAGCGACCTGGGTAACTGGGCCTCCCTGCACGACAAGCTCGCGAAGGACGCCGCCGGAAACGGCGTGGTCGGCCCCGCGCAGCTCTACGAATGCCACAACTGCGTCGTGCACGTCGAAGACGCCCGCCGCGTGGTCCTGCAGGGCCTCGACGGCTACATCGTCAGCGAGAAGAACGGACAGCTGCTCGTCTGCCGCCGCAGCGAAGAGCAGCGCATCAAGGAGTTTTCAAAGTAAGCAGGACATGACGCTCTGCGATTCCATATTGGCCGCAGCCGATCCGTTGCTGGTGGAGGGTCTGAGCCGGTTCTTCAAGACGGGGCCAGGGCAGTACGGTGAGGGCGATAAGTTCCTGGGTATCAAGGTACCCACGACGCGCTCGATCGTGAAGGCGTGCTGGAAGACCACCGGCTTCGAGGAGTTGGAACGCTGCATCGGCAACGAGTACCACGAGCTTCGCCTTGCGGCTTTGTTGACGCTGGTGGAGATTTTTTCGCATGCGAAGACGGAATCTCTGCGCCGCCGGTGCATTGAGTTCTACCTTTCCCACACGGACCGCATCAACAACTGGGATCTGGTGGACCTGAGCTGCTATCCGCTTCTGGGTGTGTGGCTATTGGACAAGGACCGCAGCCTCCTGTATGAGCTGGCCCGCAGTGGCAAGACCATCTGGGAGCAGCGCATCGGCATCGTTTCCACCATGACCTTTATCCGGCATGGGCAGCTCACGGACACGTTCGCCATTGCCGATATCCTCCTTCATCATCCGCACGACCTGATTCACAAAGCCGTCGGCTGGCTCCTCCGCGAGGCCGGAAAACGCGACAAGAAGGCGCTGGAGGCATACCTGCTTCCCCGCTACCGCCAAATGCCCCGCACCCTGCTCCGCTACGCCATCGAGAAGTTCCCGGAACCCGAGCGGCAGCGGTATCTGAAAGGCAAAGTGACCTTGCTTCAGCCCTGCTTCGTAACCCCCGGCCATGACGGTTAACAAGCTGATGGAGAGAATGTACGGGAAATCTAACAGTACTCCCCGTATTCGCAGCCGACGTTCTCTGCGTGGATACGGTCGATGAGCTCCCCATTCAGGTCAAATAGCTGCACGGTTCCGCGTCCGTTGCCGCCGTTCCAGAGGCGGTTGTGCCGCTTCTGCCCGTCCGGGGCCTCGTAGTTCACAAGGAGCATGTCTTTCTTCTCGCACGTAATGTCGGTAACCATCTTCCCGGAAAGGGAACGCTGTTCCACATGCCAGACAATCCGGGTGTCAGTCTCCTTGCAGTCGAACTCCGTGTGCACGCCGGTCCAGGCCTTGGAGAAGTTGAATTCGTAGGGCTTCCCCTCGTACCAAAAAGCCGAAAGGAGCTTGCGGGGAAGGGCCAGCGGGCCGACCTTCGGCCTGCCGCCGCCGATATCGAAGACGCTGTCAGTGAGTTTCTTTCCGCTGATTTCGCTTGTCAGATTATTGGAAGAGAGCCATACCCAGGGGCTGGTGAAATCCTTGCCCCAGTTCTTGTCGGCATAGCCGTAGCAGTCTTCCGGGCGCACTACATAGCGGCGGCCGTTCCAGGTGACTTCGCCCTCGAACTCCGACTTCATCCCTTCTGCGTGCCAGAACATCTCGAATGCTTCAGCATGACGGAAAACCTCGTCGGCCCCGAAGCCCACGTTGAAAGCGGTGATTTTTCGGATCTTGAGATTCCAGGACATTTCTCCGTCCTGGCACATCCATTCGGGGTGATCGGCCGAATCCGACACTTTCACGTGGCCGTGGGTGCGGTCCTCCGTAAGGAAGCAGTCATCTGCCTCGATGCTGAAGGGTACGCCCCAATCCACCTTGATTCTTTTCCAGCCCCAGAAGCGGTGCAGCTGCGCGGCATCCTCGCCCCAGGCGCCGGCCTTCACCATCAGGTAGGACGGCTTCTGCGGCTTCCCGGGCAGCTGCCCGAAGATGGGTTCTTCGGCCCCGAGAGCCGGATTGCACAGGAAGAATTCAATGAAGAATGGTTTGGCCTCACCGGTCTGGGCGTCATGGGCGGTAAAAGAGTGCCACCACCAGTCGTAGCCTTTAGAGGCCTGCGCGCCGAAGAGCTGGCAGGCGTCGCGGGCGGTATCGTGTTTATTGAACATAATCTTCTGTCATTTCTTTAAGACAATGTGGTTACACATCTCTGAGCACTTTGGCGGGGTTCCCTACAGCAACGACACCATCCGGAATGTCCCGGGTAACGACAGAGCCGGCCCCGATGGTCACATTGCTGCCGATCTTGACGCCGGGCAGGATGGTGACGCTCCCGCCAATCCATACATTGTCGCCGATGGTAACAGGCTCTGCCCATTCCCGGCGGCTGTTGCGTTCTGCCGGGTCGGTACTGTGGCAGGCGGTGTAGATGCTGACATTGGGGCCGATGAAGCAGTCATCTCCGATGGTCACCGGCGCTTCATCGAGCACCGTGAAATGGAAATTGGCGAAAAAGCGCTTCCCGACGCGGATCTGTTTCCCGTAATCGCAGAAGAAGGGCTGGTTGATGATGATTGCCTCGTCCCCGATGTGTCCGAGAAGGGATTTGAGGATATTCAGCCGCTCCTGTCCGGCCGACGGGGACAGGGCGTTGTAACGGTGAATGATCTCCTTCACCTTGCCAAGTTCTTCCAGAAGTTCGCTGTCTACTGCCGAATAGACCTGCCCGGAAAGCATTTTCTCTTTTTCTGTCATAGCATGCTGTTTGCGCTTGCAAAGTTACCACTTTTTTCGGACTGGGCCTCGGGTCGGGCGATATGGTCACAGCCCAAAACCTCCTCAATTCTCATACCAGCCTGGTGAATCCAGACTGGCCATCAGAGGAATAGCCGCCGATAGAATTCGGCCTTTCGCGCCAGCGGAAGGGGATAGGCGCGGGAGGAGGAGGGCATGCGCCAGAAGTGAAGGGGACCTGCTATCTCCACAAAGCTCCCCACCGCCGGCACCGGGCAGCCAAAGCGTTCGGCGACGATGCCGGTGGCCTTTTCGCCGGTGGTGACAATAGCCTGACAGAAGGGGATGTGCCGGAGCAGGGCGGGGATGTCGCTTGGCGTGACCACTTCCAGAAAGGCGTCGGAGGCATTGTCGCGAAGGCGCCGCACTTCGCAGGCGGTGTCATAGAAGGCAAGACCCTCTTCGGCGCAAAACTGCCGTATCAGGACTTCGTCAAAGCGCTTTTCGGCCGGGATGCAGAAGTGGTCTTTGTCTCCGAAATGGATGAGACCCATGATGCGCCAGAAGTCGTTGATCCAGTTGGGGTAGTAGAATGGCATGCACCAGCGGTGGGGCTGGGGCGGGAAACTGCCCAGGAAGAGCATCCGCGCGCCCGGAGGCAGGAACGGTTCGAAAGGGTGGCGCTCGGTGCCCATCTACCGGATAAAGTGCATCGGCGCCCAGGGCTCGTCGCCGCGGCCGGGGGCGGGTATCCCGCCGGTGGCTTTCAGCAGGAAGGCCATATTGTTCGCCAGTGCCCGCAAAGTCTGCATGCCTTCGGCGTCCAGCGCGGCCTGGCCGGGCTCCCGGCCATAGACGATGTTCCAATACTGCGACGTGACCACGGGCATGTTCATCATCTGGAAGGGGAGGTTCAGCGTTTCAAAACTTGCCGTCGCGCCCCCTCTCCGGCATACGGCAATGGCCGCGGCGGGCTTGCCGGCGATGGCGCCGCCGTTGGAGTAGAAGGCCCGCTGGATGATGGCGAGCAGGGCACCGTTGGGCTGGCCGTAGTACACGGGCGAGCCGACGACCAGAGCGTCGCACGCGGCGAATTTTGCGCTGATGCGGTTGCAGACGTCGTCATCGAAGGCGCAGCGGCCGTCAGCTTTGGCCTTGCATTGATTGCAGGCGATGCAGCCGCGGACCGGCTTGTTTCCGATCCAGACGATTTCACTTTCGATGCCGTTTTTCTGCGGCTGAGCCGCTACCTCAGCCAGCGCGGTGGCGGTGTTGCCCTTCTGGCGCGGGCTTCCGTTGATAAGGAGTACTTTCATATTGCGAAGTTACGTTTTTTCCTGTAAAGAATCATATCACGTCAATTCCCCGGCCGCGGAGATATTTTTCCAGCAGGTCACGGGTGGCCAGGCGTACGAAGCAGGTGGGGGTGCCGTCGGTGCAGGCGAACGCGGACGACGCGGCAACGGAACGGTCCAGGACCAGACGCACCCCGGAGGAGGCCGGCCAGACGCTGCTGAGGATGGTGGCGGCGCCGGGCGCCGCACCGGTGAGCTCCAGAAGCTTGTCTGCCGAAGCGAACGAGACGCGCGGGATGCCCAGGGCCGCACAGAAATCGCGCGTGACGAATGGCTTCCCGGCGGGCATGACGTAGAGGTAGAAGGCGGTCTGCTGCCGGTTGCAGAGGAAGACGGTCTTGACGATATCCACCCCGATCCGTCCGCTGATCTGCGCGCAGTCTTCCATGGTGATGCCGGGGTCGGTATCTACGCGGCTGAAAGGGATTCCGAGCTGGGCAAATGTCTCATATACAAGCTTCTGCAAGGGCGTCGAAGGACGCTCCGGAGGGGCGCTCACAGGGTCCCCTACATAGAATGGCCTGCCGAAGAGGAGGGTGCGCAGCTCCGTGACGCTGCCGGCCAGGCGCCAGTTTTCCGACGGCTCCATGCTGCGGTAGCCCCAGCCCACGGCGATGGCGCTGATGCCGCCGTTCGCGGCGGTGAGCATGTCGGTGCGGGAATCGCCCACCATCACGGTTTCCTCCCGGGAAAGGTCTCCGGCAGCGCGGAGCACTTCGGCTACGATTTCCGGGTCCGGCTTCAGCGGGCAGCCTTCGCGGTTGCCGAGAATGGCGGCGAACGGGATGTCCGGGAAGAACTCCCGGACCAGTTTCTCCGTCCCTGCCTGGAACTTGTTGGAAGCGACGGCCAGGAGCATGCCTGCGGCATGGAGGTCATGCAGCAGTTCCTGTATTCCCGGGTATGGGCGGGTGTGGAGGTCGATGTGGGCGGTGTAGAAGGTCTTGAAATCGGCCAGGGCGGCGTCGATCAGGGCATCATCCGATCCGGCAGGCAGCGCCTGCCGTACCAGGTTGCGTACGCCGTGGCCCACCATGGCGCGGTACTCCTGCAGACTGTGGAGCGGAAGTCCGCGGACCGACAGGGCATGGTTCACTGCCGCCGCCAGGTCTTCCAGGGTGTCCAGCAGCGTGCCGTCGAGATCAAAAAGGATGAGTTTGTATGGGGCTGTCATGCCGGGTTCTTCAGGTTTTTGTTCAAGATGCAAAGATAGAAAATCTTGGTGCATTTCGGCAGATTGAGTACCTTTGACCCAATGATTGTTTTTGAGCATATGAAAAAAATCGTTACCCTCTTCGGGCTTCTGGCGCTGCTGCTGTCCTGCAGCGGGAATCCGCAGGAGCCTGCCGCGTCCGTTTCTTTTGACAGCGTCCTTGCGACGCGCAGGAGCGTGCGGAGTTATGATGCCACGAAGTCCGTTTCCGAGGCGCAGGTGCGCGAGATCCTGGCCGCGGCGCAGGAGGCCCCTTCCTGGGCCAACCAGCAGCCGTCGAAGTATTACGTGGCCGTGAGTCCGGAGAAGGTCCGGGCGCTTCAGGAGCTGATCGGCCCCCGCAACAAGGAGAACGTGGCGGGTGCGCCCGTGCTGATCGTCTCGACCTTCGAGCGGGGCAAGTCCGGCTTCTTCCGCGACACGCCGTCCAACGAGATTGGCGACGGCTGGGGCGCCTACGACAACGGCCTCAGCAATGCGTATTTTATCCTGAAAGCCAGGGCGATGGGCTTCGACACGCTCATCATGGGCTTCCGGGAGTCCGAGCCGATCCGCACGCTTTTCGGCATTCCGGAGAATGAGGAGGTGATGGCCGTGATCGCCCTCGGTTACCGGGCCGGCGAACCCAACCAGCCGCAGCACCGCAAGCTGGACGAAATCGCGAGATTCTTCTGATTCCCGGTGCAGGTCGGAGCCTGCGACCGTGTAGGCGCCGTGGCGGAGCAGCCATTTGGCTTTGCGCGCCACGGCGCGCCCGCAGGTGCCGACCGGCAGGCCCCGCCGGGTGGGGAAGTTGGGGCTCTGCAGCACGGGCCGTTCTCCTGGGTCATGAATTCGACCGTGACCACGGCGTCGCGGGTCATCTCGCTGGAGAGCAGTAGCTCCTTGATGTGGGCGGCCGCCTCCTCGCGGCGCATGCCTCCGAGGTGGATCTTGCCCAGTACGGGGAAGTCGATGTTGCCCTCTGCGTCAAGCGTGTAGCCGGAAAGCCCCTGGGTATAATCTGACGCCCCCCAGGCGCGTCGGAGCATAGACGAGGTTGAACAGTCGGGTGATGTCGGGATTGCTGGTATGGACCACGATGGATACCTTGTCCTCCGGACGCAGGCGGCCAGCAGCAGGGCTGCGGCCAGCAGGGCGGGCAGGCACTTGGGTTGTCTTCTCATTTCTTTAGACTTAAACGGATTCGGGCGCATACTTTAAAACCTACGGATATACACATTTTTGTACGATTTTGGTCATATCTTGCAAGAAATCAAGCGCGCGATGGGGTATCTTTGTGTTGCTGTTTTGGACAAGGCGTTTTTTATTACCAACTGCATATGAAAAAATCACTTCTCCTCTTGTCTGTGCTGGCCCTGCTGGGGTGCAGCCAGGCTGTCAACACCCCGGTCCTCACCATCGAGGGAGGCCAGGTGCAGGGTGTCACGACGGATCTTCCGGGCGTGATCGTTTACCGCGGCATCCCGTATGCCGCACCGCCTATCGGCGATCTCCGCTGGAAGGAGCCGCAGCCGGTCGTGCCCTGGCAGGGCGTGCGGCTGTGCGACAAGTTCGGCCATCCCGGCTACCAGGCCGTGCACTATCCCGGCGGCTATACCACCGAGTGGGGCTATGGCGACGAGTCGCCCTACAGCGAGGACTGTCTCTACCTGAATGTCTGGACCAAGGCTTCCGGCCAGCCGGACAAGAAACTGCCCGTGGCGCTGTGGATCCACGGCGGCGGCTATCGCGAAGGCTGGGGGTCCGAGCCCGAGTTTGACGCGCAGGAGTGGGGCGCCAAGGACGTGGTGCTCGTGTCCATCAACTACCGTCTCGGCGTGTTCGGCTTCCTGACGCATCCCGCCCTCTCGGCCGAGAGCCCGCACGGCGTGTCCGGCAACTACGGCATTCTCGACCAGATCGAGGCCCTGAAATGGATTAAGAAGAACATCGCCCAGTTCGGCGGTGATCCCGACAATGTGATGATTTTCGGCCAGAGCGCCGGCGCAGGCAGCGTCAAGACGCTCTGCGAATCCCCGCTTGCCCGCGGCCTGTTCCATAAGGCCGTGATCATGTCCGGCGGCGGCCTGACCGTCCCGCAGCCGGCTCCCGCCGCTGCCCCGGCCGGGCGTCCTGCAGCCGCTCCTGCCGGCCGTGGCGCCGCTCCTGCCGCCATGAGCCGCATGATGTTCCGGAACCTCTCTCCCAAGGAGGCCGAGCTCCAGAACAAGGAAGTTTTCGACTGGGCCGGCCTGACCGACCTCCAGAAGATGCGCGCCGCCTCCACGGAGACGGTCTATGCCCTGGCCAACATCTACAACGCCGCCAGCGGCAAATTCGCTTTCCTGACCGGTTCTCCCATCGTGGACGGCTATGTGTGCAAGCAGAGCTTCGACGACGCGGCCAAGGACGGTTCGCTTGCCGACGTGCCTTACATGATCGGCTACACGCTCAATGACATGGGCGACATGGCCGGCGGCATCGCTGCCTTCTGTCTCAACCGCGAGGAGAAGGGCGCCAAGGCCTGGGCCTATGAGTTCGCCCGTCCGCTGCCCGATGACGGCTCGCACCCCGAGGTGACTGCCCGGCTCAAGGGCGCGTTCCACTCCTCCGACCTGTGGTTCGTCTTCAAGTCGCTCAAGCACTGCTGGCGTCCCTGGACCCAGGGAGACTGGGATCTGTCCGAGAAGATGCTGACCGCCTGGACCAACTTCGCCAAGACGAGCGATCCGGGCCTGGGCTGGGCTCCCTACACGAAGGACAACAGCAAGTTCATGCTCTTCAAGCTCAACGCTTCCGACCAGGAGGCCTCCGAGTGCGGCGATCCGATCAAGCCGTAAGGGGTTTTTGACCTGTTGATTGAAAGCGGAACGTCCGGATTCGGGCGTTCCGCTTTCGGTTTTCGTGGCTGGCTGTTTCGGCTTGGTCCTTGTCTTGCCGTCGGGAACTTCCTGAAAAACTGACCTATTCCGACTTGGTCGTGGTGGTGTTTTGCGCCGGAGGCGGAACGCGAAAAAAGCGTTCCGCCTCCGGCTGGTTCTGTTGTCATTTGAGGGTGGGGCCGGGATTTGCCGCCTTGTGGTTCGCCGGAGGCGACGGGGCTGCTGCCGGGCGGGCTGCAAAATGCCCGCCCAACAGCACCCCGCCGCCTTCCCCGGCTCCTGGTC
>CAMHIP010000062.1 GCA_946185205.1 uncultured Bacteroidales bacterium
CTCGGCTCCGTAAGAGGGAGGGGCCCGCCGACGAAGTCGGTGGGAGGGGTCCGGCAACGCCGGACGTCCGGCGAGGCTGGCTGCCGCGGAGCGGAGTGGCGGAGCAATAATATTTCCAATAATAAAGCGACATCTCAGAGAGAGCATCACGCTCTGAGCCGAAGGCCCAAAGGGCGTCGGCTTCGTCGAAGAGACCGGCGGCGCAGAAGTCGAGGGCGATCTCGTCATAATTTTCGGGTTCTCCCCGCATCAGCGAAACGAAAGCTTCCCGGTCACCGGCACCGAGCAGCAGCTCCACCCAGCGGCAGCCGTCGTTGAACTTGTCCAGCGCCAGCGACTCCGCACACAGCGCGAGCGCTTCCGTCGTGCGTCCCAGGCGCCGCAGCACCGCGGCCTTGAGCGCGCGGGCCTGATGGTGGTGCCAGTTGCGCGCAAGCGTATGGTCCAGCTGGTCCAGCGCATCGTCCCAGCGGCCCTGCGCCGTGCTGATCTGCGCACAGGCGAAATACCCGGCATCCTGCCAGGCGGCATTCCAGGTGGCCTTGTAGAACCAGTCATAGGCCTCGTCCAGGCGGCCCTGACGGCGCAGGCACAGACCCAGGTTGTAGAGCGGCTCGCCGTCGTAGGGATTGGGATTGCGCCGCTGCAGGACCTTCACCGCCCGGCGGAAATACGGCTCCGCCAGCGCGAAGCGGCCGCGCCGCAGGTACCACAGGCCCAGGGCGTTGTTGTTGCGCACATCGTCCGGATCGCGCCGCAGCGCCTCCTCATAATAATCCTTCGCGCTCCAGGTCGCGTGGCGGTACTGCTCCAGGTGCAGGCCCGTCAGGTAGAGCTGCTCGCAGGTGCCGATTTCCGCCGGCTTCAGCGCCGCCTCGGCGGGCGGCGGGACCGGACGGCCTTCCGCGGGCTCCGCATGCCAGCGCAGGCGGTTCGCCTGCAGGGTCAGCCCGTCGAAGGGGACCTCCCCCACCGGGATCCGCTCGTCGAAAACCCGCTCGGGCCCCAGCTCCAACTCCCGTTCCCACAGGGTCTTTCCCTCGTCGGAGCGCAGCAGCACGTGCACCGGCTGCCGGGAAGTGGCGAACAGCCGCAAGCGCACCTGGCCCGGCCCCGCCGGGTCGATGTTGAGCACCAGGTCCTTGCTGGCGTTCTTGACCACGCCCAGCTCCCGGTACGGGAAGAAATACTGCACGAAAGACTTCTCCTCGTAGGGCATCAGCCAGCTGAAGTCCGGCTGGTTCTCCGTATAGACACCCGCCATCAGCTCGATGTACGGGCCGTCCTCGTCGGTCAGGTTGCGGTCCCAGGCCCGGCCGAAATCGCCGTTGCCCCAGGTCCACTGCTTCTTGCCCGGGGCGAAGCGATGGTCCGCCACGTGCAGCATGCCGCAGTGCGTGTCGTTCTCGTAGCCGCCCTCGAAGTCGTAGTCCGAGGCCGCCACCATGTAGGAGGTGGGGACCTTGATGTTCTTGTAGTTGGAGATATCGACCCCGGCGGAATAGTCCATCTTGTAATAGACCCCCGTCGCGACCGGGAACGTGCTGACGGCGCGTTTGCCGTGGTCGAACACGGCGTTGACGTCCGGCGGGAAGACGCTCTGGTAGGCATCATTCACCTTGACGGCCGGATTGGCCCACCACAGGAAGGTCTGCGGCACCTCAGTGCGGTTGTACAGCACCCCGCGGATCTCCAGGTACGCGCAGCCCGGGCGCAGGGTGAAGCCCGCCATGCCCTTCTGGTGGAACATCCGCTCCATTTCGCTGCACCACACCGTGACACTCCCGTCTTCCGGATGCTCCTCGATCGTGCAGTCCACGGGCATGAAGGTGCTCGGGCGGTGGTGCTGCGGCCAGTTGAACTCGATGCCGCCGCTGATCCAGGGGCCCGCCAGGCCCACCAGGGCCGGTTTGATGACCTGGTTGTAGTAGATGAAGTGGCGCTGCGCGATCTTGTCCCAGGCCATCTGCACGCGGCCGCCCAGCTCCGGCAGGATCATCACTTTGATGTACTCGTTCTCCAGCCAGACGGCTTCGTATTCCCGGTCCGTCTTTTCATCCGCGATGGACTCGATCACGGGATAGGGATAGACCACGCCGCTGCTGCCCTGATAGACGCGCTTCTCCAGGAAAATCGGATTCTTCTCGGGCGCCCCGGCCGCATAGGTCGGGATGACGACCTTTTCTTTCCAGGCTTTGACCATTACAGTTCAGATTCAAGTTGTTCGAGACTCTTGCCCTTCGTCTCCGGGCAGGCCTTGAGGAAATACAGGAAGCCGCCCGCGCAGATGGCGGCATAGATCAGGAAGCTGCCGCTGCAGCCCAGGGCCGCGTTCATCGACGGGAAAGCGAAGGTCAGCGTGCAGCTGCCCACCCACAGGGCGAAGGTGCAGACCGCCATCGCGATGCCGCGCACGCGGTTGGGGAAGATCTCCGACAGGAGCACCCAGGTGACGGGGGCCAGCGTCAGGGCATAGCAGGCGATGGCCGCCACGGTCAGGGCCACCATCACGATGCCGGTCACGCCGCCGCGGAAGCACAGTCCCAGGACCAGATAGATCAGGGCGAGCCCGCCCGCGCCCAGCAGCATCAGCTTGCGGCGGCCCCAGCGATCGACCACCTGCAGGGCCAGGATGGTGAAGAGCACGTTCGCCACGCCCGTCACGATGATATTGAGGAAAGCCTCGCTGACGGTGTAGCCCGCCCCGGCGAAGACATCCTGCGCGTAGATGAAGATCACGTTGGTGCCGCACCACTGCTGGAACACGGCGAGAATGATGCCGAGCACCAGGACGCGGGCGTAGCGCTTGCGGAAGAGTTCCCGCAGGCCGGCCTTGTGCTCCGGAGCGTCCGCCACGGAAGCGGCGATGGCCGCGAGTTCCGATTCAGCATAAGCGGACCCGCCCACGCGCGACAGCACGGACAGGGCCTGCTGCCTTCTGCCGTTCAGCGCCGTCCAGCGCGGGCTCTCCGGAATGAAGAACGACAGGATGAGGAACGCGGCGGCCGGGACCGTCTCGGCCCAGAACATCCAGCGCCAGCCCATTTCTATATTCCACGGATCGATCTGTCCGCCGATGTCCGGCCGGGCGATGGCCCAGTTGGCGATCTGCGCCGCCAGGATGCCCAGCACGATGGTCATCTGGTTGAGACTCACCAGGCGCCCGCGCACGTCCGAAGGCGACACTTCGGCGATGTACATCGGAGAGATGGCCGAAGCCAGGCCGATGCCCACGCCGCCCACCAGGCGGGCGATGCAGAAGAGCCAGAAATCATTGAAGAGGCCCGTGGCGACGGCGCTCACCGTGAAAAGCACGGCCGCGGCCATCAGCAGCGGCCGGCGGCCGTAGCGGTCCGCCAGCGCGCCGGCGGTCAGTGCGCCCGCCATGCAACCCACCAGGGCGGCGCTCGTGGCGATGCCCTGCAGGACCGGGCTGCCGCCCAGGCCGAAGAAGGCCTCGTAGAATTTGACGGCCCCGCCGATCACGACCCAGTCGTAGCCGAACAGCAGGCCGCCCATCGCGGAGACGAGGCAGATGAAATAGATGAAACCTTTGTTGTAGGATGCGGTCATAATCTTCTGATTGCCAAGCAAAAACTTATTCTCCGCCGGCCAGCACCACCGGCCCCAGCAGGCCGGAGGGGTGCAGCGGGGCGTATTGGCTGAAGAACTTGTAGCTGATGACGGCGTGGCGGCCCTGCGAGGGGCGGGGCTGGTTCTTCTCCAGCCACTCCGGGATCTCCTTCATCGTGCTGCCGATGATCGGGTTGCCCGGGGCATAGCTGTACCGGGAAGGCTCTCCCCAGACCACGTCGTCCGGCTCGAACTCGTCGCCGACCATCCGGTTGACCCAGAGGTTGGTGACGCGGATCTCCAGCTCATTGTCGCCCTCGCGCAGCGCATCCGTCACATCGACGGAGAAGGGCGCGTGCCAGAGAATGCCGAGATCGCGCCCGTTGAGCGTCACCTGCGCCAGGTTCTGCACTTCGCCGAGGTCCAGCCAGACGCGGCCGGTTCCCTTGGCATAGCTGAATGTCTTGTGGTAAGTGGCCGTGCCGGAGAAATACCGCACGCCGGGGTCGGCGTGGTCCTTCCAGTCCGTCAGGCCGTCCAGCACGATCTGCGCCGGAGCGCCCGACCCTTCGGGGAAATCCACCGTCCAGGCGCCCTCCAGCGGCGTACTGCCGGAGACCGCGAACGCGGAGCGCACGCCGCCGGGATGCAGCGTGACGGGCAGGCGCCGGCCTTCCCGCACGACGACGAACTCCGAGCCGTGCGCATCCAGCTGCACGCCCCGGGCGAACTCCTGCTGCACGGTCATCGGGGCGTCCGTCTGGTTGGACAGGAACCAGATGTCGATGTCGCCCTCGCGGCGGTGCATCCACCACAGGTCCCCTTCGATGCAGTGATCGACAAATTCGCCCCGCTGGAGGAGCGCCTGGCACTGCGCGAAATAGCGGTAGAGTTCCCGGGCCCCGCCGGCCTTCCACCAGGTGTTGCCGGGGGTGAATTGCGTACCCCATTTGCCGAAGGTCATCCCGGGCTCCGCCCAGGGCCAGGGGTTGGCCGCTCCGGCGTGGAGCATCAAGCGGTTGATGCCGACGCAGAACACGCGGTCAGCAATGATTTTCAAGCTGTTGGGATCGTCCTCCCAGGCATTGAGCGGCCAGCAGGTGAAGCCCTCGGCATAGACCTCCCGGCGGCCCAGCTTGTGCGCCAGGTCGGACATTTGATAGATGCTGCGCCCGCCCCAGGTGTCCGGGTGGGTCCAGAATTCGCCACAGAGGATGAAGTCCTCGTCCTGCACGGCCACCTTCTCCGGATCGAGCGGCTCGCCGTAGGGCTGGACCAGCAGGCGCATGCCGGGCGTCTGCTTCACGAGTTCGGACATGTAGGCGTAGTAGTTCTCCGCGAACAGGTCCTCGATGGTGGCCTTCCAGTCCGCCAGGAACTGCGCGCTGCGCTCCGCGCTCTCCACCGTCCGCCCGGCCAGCACGGGCAGCCACTGACGCAGGCGATAGCCGCGCCGGGTTTCGAATTCCTGCTCCATCAGCGGCGTCCAGCTCTGGCTCTTCTGCTCATAGCTGTCGATCTCGAAGTTCACCAGGGTCTTGCCGGCCAGGTCGCCGGCCAGATTCAGGATCATCGTCGGGTAGCCGTCCCAGAAGCGCTTCACGGCCTCGCGGCTCATCTTGTCGCATTCCAGGCCAGCGCCGGAACGGGGTGAGGTGCTGTCGTCCCGCTTGTTGAGCGTCGTATAGCCGAAGCGGTAGATATCCCACGCCGATCCGCCCCCGTCCCAGGACAGGGTGCCGTCCGGCTTCATGGCCGTGCTCAGGTCCACCATCCCCTCGGAGACCTCCTGCCCGGCGGGCAGCGCCAGCACGCAGATGTCGCGGTAGAAGCCCAGGCGCTCCTGCGGCTGCGGGAGACGGACGCTGCGCTTCCCGGCCGGCAGGCGCGTCTGCGTCCAGACCAGCTCCAGCATCGAGTATTCCGGCGTCACGTCCGGATAGGCGCTTGACGACCAGCCCGGGCAGTTGTGCGTGCCGAAGGTCAGGCCCAGCCGGGCGCATTCCTGCATAGCGAAGCGCATCAGCTCCTGCCACTCGGGCGAGCCGATGGTGCAACCCTCGCGCACGAAATCCGTCTGCGACGGACCGCCCACCTGGAAATTCTGCACCCCACCGAGCCCGGCGGCGGCAAAGGCCTCCAGGTCGTGGGTGATGCCCTCCTTCGTGACCCAGCCGTCCATCCACTGCCAGATGATCACCGGCCGGGCCTGCTGCGGCGGGTTCTCGAACGCGGCCAGCAGGTCCTTCTCCGCGCGCGGCGTGCAGCCGGCGGCCAGCAGGCCCAGCAGCAACGGCGCCGTGAGACGCAACGCGCTCATCTTCAATGCTTTCCTAAAAGGAACTCCAGGCAAAAACGATCCCATACAAAACAATAATTTATTTATTTTCAACCATTTGCCACTCACACACATCTGCATTGTCAAACCGCACGTCCCGGCCGCCGTCCAGGCGCTCTGCCGTCCGGGGTGCCGCGCCCGCAGCCATCCCGGCCGGGAGCAGGTACGCAGCCGCGAGGGCGGCGCTCAGAATCATTCTCCGGATATTCATAATTCAAAAAACTGTTCTTTTCCAAAAGGGTCGAATTCCAGCAGGCGCGACCGCCCGTCCACCGTCACTTCAGCCGTGAGCGGCTCGCGGAACAGGGCGGGATCCAGATCGCACGTCGGTTTGATGCCGATGCACTTCCGGTAGCGGCGCACCCGCAGGGTGCAGTGCTCCCGCTCCTGCCGGTAGGCGGCCACCGCCGCAAAGGTGTCGATCCACACCTCGTCCTGCCGGGACGCCAGGTCCTTGAAGAAATCCCAGAGGACCTGTTCATCGTCCCACTGGTCCCAGCCGCTGTGGATGCCGTGGGTCATCGTCACGCCCCATTCGCCCTCCGCGATGACCTTGTCCAGCCAGGCGCGCAGGGTCTCCGGCGTGCTGTGGGTATTGGCCTGTCCCTGCGGTTCCTGATAGTCCCGCGTGCCCACGCGTCCTTCGTGGCAGACGCGCGCGACCAGCTCGTTCTGCGCATTGAACGGGTAGCAGAAGGTGATCGGGCGCTTGCCCGTGGCCCGCTCGATGGCGTCATCGTTGCGGGTCACCTCTTCACGCAGTTCCTCCTCGGACAGTTCCGTCAGATGGGGATGCGACCAGCTGTGGTTGGATATCTCATGGCCGCGGTCCGACATCTCGCGGCACATCTCCCAGGTCAGCCGGCGGGCATAGTTGTACTCGCCCTCCTCGATGCTTTTCCCGATCACCCAGAAAGTAGCCTTGAGGCCCAGCGAATCCAGGTGCGGAGCCACCATCGTGTAGTGGTCCAGCAGTCCGTCATCGAACGTCAGGCTCACGGCCGCCTGCCTGCCGCCGCGGTACGCGCAGATCCGCGCATCCTCCACTTCGCTGCAGGCGCAAAGGAATGTCAGAACGGCCATTAGAATGATATTAATACTTCTCATAATGCAAATATGAACCCAGTTTAACCAAATAATATCAATAACCAGAATTCACTTCTATCGTATATCGCTGCTCCCTTGTTAAATGCTTGTATCCCATCCTCTGTCGCTTTTCTGGTTATGACAGTAAAGTTATAAAAAATACCGTTTTCCACTCCCGTTTTCATCGGGAATTGCTATCTTCGCGACAACCAAATCCGCCGATGCGATGAAACAACCCTCTCTCTTGCTTCTATTCTGGATACTGCTTCTGCCGGCAGCATCCCTTGCGCAGAACACGAATCCCGACACCTTCCCCGACGGGAAGCCCGTCCCGGCCTGGTTTGCCGAAGAAGGCAAGGTGGACGTGTCCGCCCTCGGGCCGCAGTATGTCGTCACGCGCTACGGCGTGAAGCGCGACAGCACCCGCGTGCAGACCGCGGCCCTCCAGCGGGTGATCGACCTCGCGGCGGAGCGCGGCGGCGGGGTCATCGTGATCCCGAAGGGGACCTTCCTCAGCGGCAACCTCTTCTTCAAGCCGGGCACGCACCTGCTCATCCGCAAGGGCGGCGTGCTCAAGGGCAGCGACCGCATTGCCGATTTCCAGGTGATGGAGACGCGCATTGAGGGACAGACCTGCCGGTACTTCCCCGCCCTGGTCAACGCCGACGGCGTGGACGGCTTCACGATCGCGGGCGAGGGAACGATCGACGGCAACGGGTTCCACTACTGGGAGGAATTCTGGATCCGGCGCGAATGGAACCGCCAGTGCACCAACAAGGACGCCCAGCGCCCGCGCCTGGTGTATATCTCCAACAGCTCCAACGTCACCGTCCAGGACGTGCGGATGCGCAACAGCCCCTACTGGACCAACCACATCTACCGCTGCGACCACGTCCGCTTCCTGAGCCTGCACATCACCTCCTCCACCAGCGGGGTGAAGGGGCCGAGCACCGATGCGATCGACATCGACGCCTGCCACGACGTGCTGGTGCGCGGCTGCTACATGTCCGTCAACGACGACGCCGTGGTCCTCAAGGGCGGCAAGGGCACCTGGGCCGACCAAGACCCGACAGACGGCCCCTGCCGGGACATCATCATCGAAGATTGCAGCTTTTACAAGACGCACGGCTGCCTGACCCTCGGGAGCGAATCCGTGGATGACCGAAACATCATCCTGCGGCGTTGCCACGCCGAACAGGTCAACAACCTGCTCTGGCTCAAGATGCGTCCTGACACGCCCCAGCGTTATGAATACGTGACCGTGTCCGGGATCACCGGGACGGCGGCCAACGGCATCGCCTGCCACCCCTGGACCCAGTTCTACCAACTGGAGGACCGGCCCGACATGCCCCTATCCGTCTGCCGCCACATCAAGCTGAAGGACATCCGGATGCACTGCGCCAACTTCTTCCAGGTCCGTCCGTCCGACAAATACGCCTTCAGCGATTTCAGTTTCGAAGACATCGACGTGGAGGACGAGGCGAAGGAGATTCCTTTCAGCACCACCGTCGTCCCCGGCACCCGCGTCCGGAACGTCATCATCAACGGGACTCCGGTCCGCTAAATCCCGACACGCCATGAACAAGATATCCCAGTTTTTCCGCTCCCTGGTCAACATGAAGGACCATGTGGACGTGCAGGCGGCGGCGGTCAACATCCGCAGCGGCATCTACTTCCGCGGGCCCAATGTCTTCATCCTGGCCTGCGCCATCATCATCGCCTCGGTGGGCCTCAACCTCAACTCCATCCCGGTGATCATCGGCGCCATGCTCATCTCCCCGGTCATGGGCCCGATCCTCGGATTCGGCCTGGGCCTGGGCACCAACGACACGGTGCTCGTGAAGGAGGCGCTCAAGAATTTCGCCGTGATGGTGGTCATCAGCATCCTGGCCTCCACGGTCTTCTACCTCATCTCGCCGCTCCAGCTGGTCCACCAGACGGAGTTGCTGGCGCGCACCAACCCGACCCTCTACGACGTGCTCATCGCCCTGTTCGGCGGCTTCGCCGGCATCCTGGAGAATTCCCGCAAGGAGAAGGGCGGCACCGTGATCCCGGGCGTGGCCATCGCCACCGCCCTGATGCCGCCACTGTGCACCGTGGGCTACGGCATCGCCCACCTGGAGCCGAAGTTCATCCTCGGCGCCTTCTACCTGTTCCTGATCAACTCCGTCTTCATCACGCTGGCCACGTTCGTGACCGTCAAATACCTGCACTTCGGCAACGCCTTCGGAGAAGAGGACGTCCGGCGCAAGCACGCCGCGCGCTGGAGCGCCGTCATCATCATCGCCCTGCTGGTGCCCAGCATCCTCTCCGGCATCCGGATGATCCAGGACACCAACTTCGAGCGCAACGCCCAGCGGCTCGTGGACCAGAACAAGAACCTCGGCAAGAGCTACATCTACGACTTCAAGACCAACATCGACAGCAAGCCGCACACCATTGACCTCTACCTCGCCGGCGAGAAGCTGGACGCCACCCGGCGGGAGCGCCTCTGCCAGCAGGCCGAAGAATACGGAATCACCCGCAGCCAGCTCACCATCCATGAGGATGCCGCGTTCCAGAACGAGCTGATGACCGAGTCGGAAATTATCCAGGGCATCATCGACGGACACAACCGCCAGGTCGATCAGTTGAAGGGTCAGGTCGATTCCCTGACGCTGGCCATCGAATTCTTCCAGGCCCAGAAGCTCCCCGCCGAGCTGATCACCCGCGAGATCACCGCGCAGTATGCCGGCGTGCAGGAAGTGACCCTGACCCGCGGCGAGATCGTCGGCGCGGACGGCGGGCAGGCCCGTCCCGCGGTCGTGGCCATCATCCGCTGCAGCCCGGCCCTCAAAGAAGCGGAACGCCGCCGGATCGAACAGTGGCTCCAGGTCCGCCTGGGCATAGAAGACGTCAACGTTATCATCAAAACGAAATGATCTACAAACAGTTCCAAGACCTTCACCTCTCCGCGCTGGGCTTCGGCGCCATGCGCCTCCCGGTCCTCCCGGACGGAAGCATAGACCGCGACACCACGGCCCGCATGGTGGATTACGCCCTCTCGCACGGCATCAACTATTTCGACACGGCCTATCCCTACCATGACGGCCTCTCCGAGACTGTCCTCGGCGAGATTCTCTCCCGCTATCCGCGCGAAAGCTGGATGCTCGCGGACAAGTTCCCGGGCCACCAGCACAACAAGACCTTCGACCCGGCCGGCGTCTTCGAACGCCAGCTGGAGAAGTGCCGCGTAGATTATTTCGACTTCTACCTGTTCCACAACATCTGCGAGAACAGCCTGGACGACTACATGGACCCGCGCTGGGGCATGCTGGAGTATTTCACGGAGCAGCGCCGCCTGGGACGCATCAAGCACCTCGGCTTCTCCTGCCACGCCACGGCGGACAACCTGGAGAAGATCCTGGAAGGCCCCTACGGACAGGCGGCCGAATTCGTGCAGATCCAGCTCAACTACCTCGACTGGACCCTGCAGGACGCCCGCCGCAAGATAGACATCCTGAATGCCCACGGCCTGCCCGTCATGGTCATGGAGCCGCTGCGCGGCGGCAAGCTCTCCCACCCGGGAGAAGCCGCAGAAGCACGCCTGCAGGCCCTGCGGCCCGGCCAAAGTCCTTCGTCCTGGGCGCTCCGCTGGGTCCGGGACGTCCCCGGCGTGACGGTGGTGCTGAGCGGCATGTCCGCCCCGGAGCAGCTGGAGGACAACGTCCGCACCTTCGAGGATCCCGCTCCGCTCACGGAGCAGGAACGCGGCGTGCTGCTGGACATTGCCGAAGGGATGAAGGATTCCGTGCCTTGCACGGCCTGCCGCTACTGCTGCGCCGGCTGCCCCATGGAACTCGACATTCCCGGGCTGCTCGCCGAGTACAACGACCTGCGTGTGCAGTCCTCCTTCAACCCGATCATGCGTCTGGAAGCCCTCCCGGAGGAGAAACGCCCCCACGCCTGCCTCGCCTGCGGCGCCTGCGCCCAGGTCTGTCCGCAAGGCATCGACATCCCCGGGGCCCTCGCCGACCTCGCCGCCATCTATGACCGCAGTCCCAAGTGGTCCGAGATCTGCGAACGGCGCAACCGCATCGCGGAGGCCGGTGCCTGACCCGGGAGACTCATTGATCATCAGCCATTTACAAATTAACCTTCGGAGAAATCTCCGAAGGTTAATTCATAAGTGCTTGATTGTCAGTCCTACTCAGCCTGGCGGATAGCGGACTGCGCCGCAGCGAGGCGGGCGATAGGCACACGGAACGGGGAGCAGCTGACGTAGTCCACGCCGATCTTGTTGAAGAAGGCGATGGAGTCAGGGTCGCCGCCGTGCTCGCCGCACACGCCGCACTTCAGCTCCGGCCTGCGGGCGCGGCCGCCCTGGATGCCGATTTCGACCAGCTTGCCGACCGCCTTGGTGTCGATGGTCTGGAACGGGTCGGCATCGAGGATCTTGTGGCCGAGGTAGTTGCCCATGAAGGTACCCACGTCGTCACGGGAGAAGCCGAAGGTCATCTGGGTGAGGTCGTTGGTACCGAAGGAGAAGAACTCCGCGGTACGGGCCATGCGGTCGCCGGTCAGAGCGGCACGCGGGATCTCGATCATCGTACCGAACTTGTAGGTGATGATCATCTCGTAGTGGACCTCGACCT
>CAMHIP010000063.1 GCA_946185205.1 uncultured Bacteroidales bacterium
TTGTTGCCGATCACGAAACGGATGGCCGTGCAGGAGTAGAAGACGCGGCTGCCGAAGCCCATGATGCCGTTGACCATGATGACGTTTTCGCCGATCTGGGACGGCTCCTTCTCGGAGGAGTTGATCGTGATGTTCTTGAGTTTGCTGGCGCCCTTGATGTAGCAGGCGGGGCCGATCTTGACATCCTTGATGATGGAGGAATTCTTGATCACGCAGCCCTCTCCCACGGTCCCGTAGTAGCCGCGGTGGCTGTCAACCGAGGCCTGGGTCATCTCCCGGAGGCGCGCCTGCAGGGGGGCGTCGTCGATGTACTTGGCCCACATGTAGGCGTCGGCCGTCGTCATCCCGTCGAAGGGATACACGGCCCGGCACCCCGTCTCGTTCATCACCTCGATGGTGACGCGCACGCTCTCCGGCTCCCCGTCCTTGACGACGCCGTTGCCGAACTTGGAGTGGTCCGTGGTGCACATCTCCTCGATGTTGAAGAGCATGCAGCGGGCGCCGATGATGTAGTGCGAAAGGTAATAGACATTGTGGATGGCGCAGTCGTCTCCGATGTCGCAGGAATGGATCGAGGAGTTGCTGATGCCGATCGGCAGGCGCAGGTCGTGGAACTGGAGGCCGTTCTCCGTGACGCGGCCGATGCGGACCGTGCCGTAGAACTTGTTGTTCTTGATCCACTGCGGATCGAACTCGTCCGTGACCCAGATGGTGTCCCAGCTGGAGGCGGTGTTGTCGTTCTTGACCAGCCGCTCGATCTCGTCGCTGGTCAGATGCCGCCAGCCGCCCCGCGGCTTGCGCACCTGCTTGTTGCGCAGATAATACTTGTCTTTCCCTTCGGGCAGGTATTTGGGATCAATCCAGCCGTTGATCAGCTTCTCGGGAGGCAGAACGGTAACTTTTTCCATGGGTCGGCGTGTTATAACTCGCAAATATACATCATTCTGTGCAAAATCAGGATGCCTTGGGCCAAAAAAAGTTGGAGGTCCAGCTTCACAGCGGGACCCCCAAGCAATTCTAACCTAAAATTAAACCTATGAAAAAACTATTCGGTTTAATTCAATAACAAGTTCCATGCCAGCAGCATTATTCCGCCAGCTTAATCGTAATGATTTTCACATCCTGCACCGGGCAGTCGCGGTTGTCGGTCTGGACGGCGGCGATCTTGTCGATCACGTCGAGGCCTTCGATGGTCTCGCCGAAGACGGTGTACTCACCGTCCAGCTGGGCGCAGCTGCGCTCGTCCTGCACCAGGTAGAACTGGGAGCCGGAGGATTCCTTGTAGGGATTGACGGCATCGCCGCGGCGGGCGGCCGCCAGGGCGCCTTTCTTGTGGGTATGCGCCGCCACGAACTCCGCGGGGACGGTGTAGTCCGGACCGCCGGTGCCGAAACGGGCCTTGTTGGCGGCGTCCTTGGTCAGCGGATCGCC
This sequence comes from uncultured Bacteroidales bacterium, assembly GCA_946185205.1. Taxonomy (GTDB): domain Bacteria; phylum Bacteroidota; class Bacteroidia; order Bacteroidales; family UBA932; genus Cryptobacteroides. The sequence goes on from CAMHIP010000063.1 coordinate 1,432, forward strand.
GGCCTGGATCATGAAGCCGTTGATGACGCGGTGGAAGAGGATCCCGTCATAGTACTTGTTCAGGGCCAGCTTGGCGAAGTTCTCGCGGTGCTTGGGCGTGTCTGCATAGAGTTTGACCTTGATGACACCCATCGAAGTGATGATGTCGAAGACCGGCTCGGCCGGCAGGTTGGCGATTTTGTCCATCGTACGTTGGTTTTGTTCCGCAGCCGCGACGGAGTCGGCAGCGGCCTTGGCGGTTTCCTTTTCCGCCTTCTTGGCGGCATTGCCGCCGCAGGAGACCAGGAGCGCCGCTGCGCCGAGGCAGCAGAGGGTAAGAGTTAAGATACGTTTCATATTGCTTTCGATGATTTGATTTCTTTCCAGGCCACCAGGCCGTACAGGCCAAGCAACACCGTACCCAGGGCCATCTGCAGCCAGGCGGGCAGGGTGCGCAGCCAGAACCAGTAGAGCGCGAACATCGCGCCCGCCAGGAGGACGAACTTCCCGATGGCCTTCAGATCATAGGGAATGGGGTATTTCTTCTGGCCGAGAGCCCAGCTGATCAGCATCGACACGCCGTAGCCGGCGAATCCGCCCCACGCGCAGGCCCAATAGCCGATGCGCGGCACGAAGGCCACGTTGATCCCGATCATCACGGCCACGCCGACGGCGCTGATGATCGCCCCCCACCAGTTCTGGTCGGTGAGCTTGTACCAGAAGGACAGGTTGAAATACACGCCCATGAAGATCTCCGCCATCATCACGATCGGGATGACGCCGAGGCCCTCCCGGTAATCCCCACCGATGAAGTGCTGCACCAGAGGCAGATAGAACATCACCGCGAGGAATGCAAGCAGGGTGAAGATAATGAAATACTTGGTGCCGTCCGCCAGCGTCGCCGGTGAATTCCTGTCCCGGCTGTCGGCGAAAACGATGGGTTCATAGGCATAGCGGAACGCCTGCGTGAGCAGCGACATGATCATCGCGACCTTGACGCACGCGCCGTAGATGCCCAACTGCACCATTCCCTCTTCGCCCGGCATCAGCTTCGGGAGCAGGATTTTGTCCGCCACCTGATTGAGGATGCCCACCAGGCTGAGCAGCAGCAGCGGCCAGCTATAGCGCAACATCTCCTTCGCCATCGCCCGGTCGAAGCCGTAGGTGATGCCCCGGATCTCCGGGATGAACAGGAGCGAGACCCCCGTCGTGCAGAGGAGGTTCGTCAGGAAAATCAGGCCCACGCCGTAGTTGAACTGCTCGAAGACGCCCTGCAGCGCCGGGGCCTTCGGCATCACGAGGAAGATGAAGAGGTTCAGCAGGATGCTCGGGATGATGAAGGCGAACTTGAGCGCCACGAAGCGCATCGGGCGCCGCTGCTGCCGCAGCCGGCTGAACATGATGGCCTGGAAGGCATCCTGCGCCGTGATCAGCGCGAAGATGGCGATGTATTCCGGATGCGCCCCGTAGCCCATCGCCCCGGCAATCGGGTGCAGGAGCAGGAAGACGACGGCCAGGAAACCGAGTCCCACGCCCCCGACCATCCGGAGGGCGTTGCTATAGACCATCTTGTCGTCGGTCCCTTCTTTGCTGCCGAAGCGGAAGAGGGTCGTCTCCATGCCGAAGGTCAGCAGCGCCAGGAACAGCGCCGTGTAGGCGTACAGGTTGGACACCACGCCGTACCCGCCGCTCTCCGCGGGGATCATGTAGGTATGGACCGGCACCAGCAGGTAGTTCAGGAACCTGCCGACGATGCTGACCAGCCCGTAGAGGGCGGTATCCTTTGCGAGACTCTTGAGATTCATATTCCTGCAAAGATACAAAAAATCCGGCGCTTGCGTTTCAAAAACGCCCCACCCGGAAATGCGGGCGGAGCGTCTGTCTTTGGAGATTCCCGGTCAAGCCGGGAATGACGGTTTTAGTCGTTCAGGGAGAAGCGCTTGGTGGCGACGACCTTGGCGTCCTTGTCGAAGGCGGCGAGCGCCTGGGCGACGGTGGACTTGTCGTCGGCCATCTGGTACTCCTGCTCCATCAGGGTGTTCTCCTTGAGGAACTTCTGGACACGGCCGTTGGCGATGTTCTCGACCATCTGGGCGGGGAGGTTCGCAGCCTTCTCGGCGCTGACGGTCTTGATGATCTCGCGGGCCTTCTCGGCCTGCTCCGGGGTGATCCAGCCCTTGGCGGTGTTGGACTCGATGTGGTCCTCGCTGTCCACGTGGGCGGGGTTGATGCCGGCCTTCTTGAGGGCGGCGTCAACGGCCTTCTGGACCTGCTCTTCCTTGGTCTTCTCGATGGCGATCTTCTTCTCGTTCTCGAGCACCTCGGCCGGGCAGTCAGCCGGGGAGATGGCCACGGGGTTCATGGATGCGACCTGCATCACGATACCCTTGGCGAGCTCCGCGGGGACCTCCTTGTTGAAGCCCACGAGGGCGCCGAGCTTGCCGTTGAGCGTGTGGATGTACTCCACCACGAAGGGGGCCTCCACGATCGCATAGTAAGCGAGCACGTGCTTCTCACCGGTCTTGCCGGTCTGGGCCTCGACGGCCTCGGCCACGGTGTAGCCGTCCGCCATCTTGCAGGCCTTCAGGCCTTCGAGATCGGCGGGGCAGTTGGCGATCGCCACGTCGGCGATGGCGTTGGCGAGGTTCTGGAAGTCGGCGTTGCGGGACACGAAGTCGGTCTCGCAACCCAGGCACACGAGGATGGCCTTATTGCCGGCCACGCGGGCCTTCACGGCACCTTCGGAAGTCTCGCGGTCAGCGCGCTTGGCGGCCACGAGCTTGCCCTTCTCACGGATGATGCCGATAGCCTTGTCGAAGTCGCCTTCCGCTTCCTCGAGGGCCTTCTTGCAGTCCATCATACCCGCGGAAGTCATCTTCCGGAGCTTCATAACATCTGCTGCAGTAATTGCCATAATTCTTTGATTTTGAGATCCCCGGACGAGCCGGGGATGACATGTATTACAAATGGATGATTATTCGGCAGCCTCTTCGGCTTTGTCCTCGGCGTCCTTGCCGCCCTTGCGGGCGCGGAGCTTGCGGGCGGCGGGCTTGGCGCCTTCTTCCGCCACGGGCTCCTCGGCTGCCTCCTTGTCCTTCTCGAGCTTGCGCTCGTCGAGGCCTTCCTGGATGGCGGCGCACAGGATGTTCAGCACGCATTCGATGGACTTCGTCGCGTCGTCGTTGGCCGGTATCACATAATCAATCGGGGTGGGATCGCAACAAGTATCAACCATTGCGAATACCGGGATGTTGAGGCGGTTGGCCTCCTTGACGGCGTTGGCTTCCTTCTGGACGTCGATGACGAACAGGGCGGAAGGAAGGCGGCTCATGTCGCGGATGGAACCGAGGTTCTTCTCGAGCTTGGCGCGCTGACGGTCAACCTGCAGGCGCTCACGCTTGGCGAGCTTCTCGAAGGTGCCGTCCTCTTTCATCTTGTCGATGGTGGACATTTTCTTGACGGCCTTGCGGATCGTCGGGAAGTTGGTCAGCATACCGCCGGCCCAGCGCTCCGTGATGGAGGGCATGTTGACCGCGGTGGCCTTCTCCTTGACGAGATCCTTGGCCTGCTTCTTGGTGGCGACGAAGAGAATCTTGCGGCCGGACTTGGCCAGCTGTTTCATCTCGTCGGCTGCCTCATCGATCTTGCCGATGGTCTTGTGCAGGTCAATGATGTGGATGCCGTTCTTCTGGTCGAAGATATACGGAGCCATCTTGGGGTTCCACTTGCGGGCCAGGTGGCCGAAGTGTACGCCTGCATCAAGCAATTCCTGGAAATTTGTACGTGACATTTGTTTGTCTGTGTGTTTTGTTTTTTTCTAAACTGTCCCCGCGCGGCGGGGTCTCTTTTCATCAAGGCGGAGTAGCGGCGGAGCCGGTCTCCAACCTTTTCCGCAGCGTGGCAACTTCCCGTCTCGGTCCTCACGGACACCGGAAGTTTGCAACCACGGCTGTGCCGTAAAACGGGCAGTAACTAACGTTTACTGAACTGGAAGCGGCGGCGTGCACCCGGCTGACCCGGCTTCTTGCGCTCGACCTCGCGTGCATCGCGGGTGAGGAAACCGGCGGCCTTGAGTGCAGAACGGTAAGCTTCACGGTCCAACTCGCTGAGGGCGCGGGCGATACCCAGACGGATGGCTTCAGCCTGACCTTTCACGCCACCGCCGATGACGGTGACCTTCGCGTCAAACTGGCCGAGGGTCGAGGTGACTTCGAACGGCTGGTTCACGATGTAACGGAGGGACTCGAGCGCGAAATAGGTCTCGAGGGGACGGCCGTTGACCGTGACATTGCCTGCACCGGGAGTGAGATAAACGCGAGCGACGGCTGCTTTACGTCTTCCAAGGGCGTGTGTCTGTTCCATTTGCTCTGTTTAAATTTCGTCCAACTTGATAACTTTCGGGTTCTGGGCCTGGTGCGGGTGCTCCGGTCCGGCATACACGAAGAGGTTGCCGAGGAGGTCAGCACCAAGACGGGTCTTGGGGAGCATACCCTTGACTGCTCTCCTGACGAGTTCGGCGGGCCGCTTGGCGAGGATTTCGCGCGGGGTCGTGAACCGCTGTCCACCGGGATAGCCGGTGTAGCGGGTATAGACCCGGTCGGTCATCTTCTTGCCGCTGAGGGAGACCTTCTCGGCGTTGATCACGATGACGTTGTCACCGCAATCCACGTGGGGAGTGTAACCCGGCTTGGTCTTGCCACGAAGGACAAGCGCCACGCGGGAAGCGAGACGACCAAGAGCGAGATCAGTCGCGTCAATGACAACCCACTTCTTGTCAACAGTCGCTTTGTTAAGCGAAACAGTTTTGTAGCTTTGTGTGTCCACTGTCTTGATCTTTAATTAGTTAATAAAAATTGCGATCCCTACACAAAATAGGGACCGCAAAGGTAGGAATTTTATTCTGAAAAAACAAGCAGGGCGCTACAGAGCCGCACCCCAGCCCCAGTTGGCCTGCCAGAAGGCGTTGATCGCGGTGGCGACGAACATGAGGACGATCAGGGTCGCGACGATCACGCCGATCACCTTGACGCGCTTGAACCAGGTCTTGCCGTTCCAGCCCACGGTCTGGAACATACTCCAGAAGCCGTGCACGAGGTGCATCCAGATAGCGCAGAACCACACGAGGTAGAGGGCGAGCATCCACCATTTGCCGAAGGTCGCGACCAGCAGGCAGTAGGGATTGTTCTCAAAAACGCCGATGCCGAACATCTCGGGGAGCTGCATCTTGGCCCAGAAGTGGGACAGGTGGAAGAAGAGCAGGCCGAGGACCACGATGCCGAGCACGAACATGTTCTTGGCGGACCAGGAATCGACAGCCGCCTTGCTGGCCACCTCGTAGCGCTTCCAGCCGCCGCGGGCCTTGATGTTCTGCCAGGTCAGCCAGCAGCCGTAGAGGATGTGGACCACGAAACCGAGCGCGAGGATCGGGACCATGATGTCGATGACCGGCGTGGACATGAAGTCGCAGCCGAGCTTGAACAGGCCGTCACCCTTGGAGAACAGGGCCTCGTCGGCAGCGGCCAGGCCAAACTTGCCGGTGAAGGTGTCGATGACGGAGAAGAAATTGATCGTACCGTGGAGGAGGAGGAAAAGGATCAGGAAGGCTCCACTCACCGCCTGGATGAATTTCTTGCCGATAGAAGAGTTGAATATAAACATCGTGTTGGGATTTAAGCTAGTCTGGACTGCAAATATAACCCGAATCTTGCAAGTTTCATAATTTTCGAATAAATTTGTTTTCTGCAAACCGGGAGATTCCGGGGCAAGACCGGAATGACTGGATATGGATGAGATTCCGGGTCAAGACCGGAATGACTGGATATGGATGAGATTCCGGGTCAAGACCGGAAAGATATATTTATTATGAGAGTATTGCTGAAATTGAGCGGCGAGAGCCTGGGCGGCCCCGCCGGCAAGGGAATTGACGAGAAGTACCTCGTCCGCTATGCCCGCGAGATCGTTGAGGCCGTGAAGGCCGGACACCAGGTGGCCGTCGTCAACGGCGGCGGCAATTTCTTCCGCGGCCTGCAGGGCGTCGGCAAGGGATTCGACCGCATCACGGGCGACCGCATGGGCATGCTGGCCACGGTGATGAACGCCCTCGCCATCGCCGGCGCCATCCGCAGCCTGGGCGTGGAGGCGGAAGTCTTCACGGCCACGCCGATGCAGCCGGTGGCCCATTATTATCGGAAAGAAGACGCCGTGGCCGTGCTGGAGCGCGGCGGCGTGGCCCTCATCGCCGGCGGCACCGGCAACCCCTACTTCACCACCGACTCCGGCGCCGCGCTGCGCGCCCTCGAGATCGGGGCGGACGCCCTGCTGAAAGGGACCCGCGTGGACGGCGTCTATACCGCCGACCCGGAGAAGGACCCGACCGCCACGCGCTACGACGAACTGACCTTCGAGAAGGCCCTCGCCGACAAGCTCAAGGTCATGGACCTGACCGCCTATGCCCTCTGTGAGCAGGGTCCCGTCCCCATCATCGTATTTAATGTGGAGCAGGACGGCAATCTGGCACGCCTGTTGAACGGGGAGAAGATCGGCACCATCGTGCACGCATAATGACAGAAACTAAAACGGAATAAAGATATGTTGACCGACAGAGCAAAAGAAATCATCAACCAGACCGACGGCAAGATGCAGGAAGCCCTCGCTTTCCTGGAAGAGGACCTCAAGACCTACCGCGTCGGCAAAGCCAATCCCGCCATCTTCAATGGCGTGACCATCGACTACTACGGCACCCCCACCCCGCTGCACCAGGTGGCCTCCATCTCCGCGCCGGACGTCAAGACGCTGGCGCTGCAGCCCTGGGAGAAGAACCTCATCAACAAGATCGAGAAGGCCATCATGGACGCCAACCTCGGTCTGACCCCGCAGAACAACGGCGAGATCATCCGCTGCACCGTGCCCGCCCTCACCGAGGAGCGCCGCAAGGACCTGATCAAGAAGGCCAAAGGTGCCGGCGAGAACGCCAAGGTGGTGGTGCGCAACGCCCGCCGCGACGGCATCGAGCTGCTCAAGAAGGCCCAGAAGAACGAAGGCATGTCCGAGGACACCGAGAAGGAAGCCGAGACCGAAGTGCAGAAGATCACCGACAGGAACGTCAAGAAAGTTGACGACATCGTCGCCGCCAAGGAAAAGGAAATCATGACCGTTTAGCGCAATGAAACTCCGCAGCTTACTGATTGCAGCCGCCTGCCTCCTGGGGCCGGTGGCTGTTTTTGCCCAGACCGACGAAGAACTCGAGTTCTTCCGCATCCGCCTGGACTCCCTGCTGGACGACTTCTACGATGACACGAAGATCGACCAGTTCGCCCTGACCGACGTGGACGGCGACGGCCACACGGATCTCGTGCTGGCCAGCAACGACCTGCGCCGCACCACCGTCTATTCTTCCGCCCGCGAAGACAGCTCCCAGCGGCCCCTGGCCCTCACGCAGGAGATGACGGACAAGCTCAAGGACCCCAATCAGACCTTCTACCAGCCGGTGAGCTACCTCCGGCAGAGCCTGGGCGAGGACAGCAGCGACCACCTCACCCGGCTCGCGCCCCGTTTCGCCTGGAGCGCAGGATGGTCGGACGACTACGCGTCCCATTACTTCTCCTACTCCACCAGCACCGAGGATCTGGAAGCGGACACGCAGCGGGACCGCTACGACCGTCTGGTCTTCAAGCATCACGTCGGCAAGGTGCACCACACGGGCGTCGATATGCCCGAAAACGAGCATTATGACGCGACTCCTGTCTGGATGCTGGACAATCCGGAGGACATCAAGACGATGTTCCGCGGCTACAAGCCCGAAGAAGTCTCCCCGATCCTCTTCAAGGCCGGGTTCGAGCAGGAGATCAACCTGCTGAAATTCTCCCGCTGGAAGGCGCCGGAGCCGGTCAAGACGGTCAGCGACGACGTCAAGAGCATCATCCTCTCCTACTACCGCAATGAAAAGATCGCCGGCATCCGCTACGTTGCGGACTGCACGGACAACGAGCGCATCTGGTACCGGGTCGTGTTCACGCCCCGCAACCGCATCGCCCATTACGCCCTCGTCTGCATCGCGGAGGGCTCCGTCGCCTCCGTCTGGGACGAGTATGACGATCTGGACGAATTCGGCGCAGGCCCCTCCGACGTCTGGTACGGCGGCTCCCTGAAGGAGTTCTGGAACTGGAAGGGCATCGAGTTCATGGCCATGTGGGGCTCCCCCGCCGGCCTGGAGATCGCCGTCCGCTGGAACTCCATGGAAGGCATCCACTACAGCATCCTGCGCGAATACGGCGCCAAGATGCAGCTCGTCTTCGACGACTACGAGTACCTGCAGGCGTATTAGACGTGCGTGATGAAGTCCGTGAAGGTCTCCCGCTCGTCGGCGGAGAGGAAGTCCACGGAGATGGGCACCTGGAACAGGCGCTGCATCAGCGTCTCGGGCATGCCTGAATAGTCCAGCAGCCGCTGGGCGTCTTTCTCCGTGGTCAGGATGGCGGCCGTGGGCTGCGCCGCGGAGGCGTCCTGGATGCGGTTGATGTCCTTCCACGTGTAGCGGTGGTGATCCGGGAAGGAGAAACGCTTGATCAACTTGTAGGTGTCGCTCAGATAGGCGCGCAGCGGCCCGTCCCCCGCGATGCCGGTCACGAGGATGGCTTTCTTGGCATAGAGGTAGCGCGGCTCCGCCGTGGTATAGACCCGTTCCGCCTGCCCGTAGAGGATGGTCGTGAAGAAGATGAACTGGCGGCGTCCGGACGGGTTGGCCGCATCACAGCCGGAAGGCAGGTAGTCCGTGAATCCCATCTGCTCGACGAATTGGGCGCGGGCCAGCTCGTCCAGCTCGGCGGGACATTTGGTCACGATGACCGCGTCGGCGTCGAAGATCCGTTCGGGCAGGTCGCGCAGGCGGCCCAGCGGCAGCAACATATCCCGGTGGACGGGGCGGTTGTAATCGACCAGGACGATGTTCTTGGCCGCCTTGAGCTTGCGGTACTGGAAAGCGTCGTCGAGGACGATGTAGTCGGCGGGCGGGAAATCACGGTTCCAGCATTTCCTGGCGTATTTGCGCTCCTTGAGCTTGTCCGGATGCACCAGCAGTTCACATCCTTCCACGCGGTCCTTGTCGACCGCCACGGTCACGTCCGGGAATTTCTTCTTGATCTGCAGCGGCTCGTCGCCGAACATCGTGGCGCTCCCTCCGGAGGTCACCTGCTGGAAGCCCTTGCTGTCGCGTTTGTAGCCCCGGGACAGCACGGCCAGCTGCTTTCCGCTCCAGGCCTCGCTCTGCTGCAGCAGGCGCAGGACCATCTCCACATGCGGCGTCTTGCCCGTGCCGCCGGCCGTGACGTTGCCGATGCAGAGCGTCGGCGCGTCGGCATAATGGAGTTTGCGCCCCGGGCGGCTGTAGAGGCGGTTGCGCAGTTTGAGCGTCAGGTAATAGGGGAAAAGGAGGATCTTGTCAATCATATCGCGTTTCTATGGAATCGAGGATATCGTGGAGCTCCGCCACGTCCAGGGTCGTGACCATCCGCATGCGGGTCTCCTTGAAGTCGGGCAGGCCCTTGAAGTAGCACGACAGGTGGCGGCGCATCTCGTAGATGCCGCGCGGCTCGCCCTTGTACTGCAGAGAGAGGGCCAGGTGGCGGCGTGCCAGGGCCACCCGCTCCGCCACGGAGAGCGGCGGCATCGGCTCTCCGTGCTCCAGGAAGTACTTGATCTCCCGGAAGATCCACGGGTGGCCGAAGGTGGCGCGGCCGATCATGATGCCGTCCACGCCGTAGCGCTCGAAGGCCTCGCGCGCCGAGGGGCCGTCGGTGATGTCGCCGTTGCCGATGATGGGGATGTGCATGCGCGGATTGGCCTTGACGGCGCCGATGAGCGTCCAGTCGGCAGCGCCCTTGTAGAGCTGGCAGCGCGTGCGGCCATGGATCGTCAGGGCCCGGATCCCGGCGTCCTGCAGGCGTTCCGCCAGCTCGACGATGATCTTGGAGCTGTCGTCCCAGCCGAGCCGGGTCTTGACCGTCACGGGTTTGCCCACGGCCTCCACGACGGCTTTGGTGATGGCCACCATCTTGTCCGGCTCGCGCATCATGCCGGAGCCGGCGCCGCG
>CAMHIP010000064.1 GCA_946185205.1 uncultured Bacteroidales bacterium
CGGAGAGCACGACCATCGGGGCGGTCACGCGCAGCAGGGCCAGCTGGGCTGACAGGTTGTTCTGGAACATGTCCTTGACGGCCTTGATGGCCTTCTCCGTGTATTCCGCTCCACCGAGCAGATCCACATAATGATCGGGAATGATCAGTTGCATAACGCTATCGGTAACACACTAACGTCTGCAAATATAGCGATTATTTCTTTTTGCGCAACGAGAAGCGGACGTAGGAGATCACGCCCAGCACGATGATGAGGATGGCGTGCGCTTCGTGGCCGAGGGTGGCGAGCAGGATGCCGGTCTCCCAGCTGGCTCCGTAGAGACTCTGCACGGAGAGGGCCACGAGGTAGTGGTATGCGCCGATGCCGCCCGGGACGGGAATCACGGAGGCCATGTTGCCCACGGCCGACAGGAAGAGCGCGTCCGTCAGGGTGAGCGTGTCCAGCATCGGCAGGGCGCGGATGGTGCAGAACATCATCGCCACGTACATGACCCAGATGCCCAGTGTGCTGAGCAGGAAGGGCCATTTGCGCTCCATCTGCGCCACGCTGGCGAAGCCGGTGCCGAGCCCCTTGAGCGTGTCGGCGATCTTCGCGAAGAGGCGCACGCTTGAGCGGAAGCGGAACACGGCCCAGAAGAAGACGGCGAGCAGCACCGCCAGGGCGGCGAGCAGCCAGGGGAGCGAGCCGCCCATGCGGCCGGCCATCGGGCCCCAGATGTTCTCGGCGAAGAAGGGCGCGAAGCTTTCCCATTTCAACGCGAGGGCGGTGATAAGCAGGATCACGATGGCGACCACGTCGGAAAGCCGCTCGCAGGCGATGGTGCCGAAGGCCTTGTCGTAGCTCATCCGCTTGGAGGAGACGTAGCCGCAGCGGACGAATTCGCCCGCACCGGGCAGCACCACGTTGACGAGATTGCCCACATTGATGGCATCCCACACGCCCAGGCGCTTGATGTCCGGGTCGAGCGGACGCATCAGGGCGGTCCAACGCTCTTCGCGGAACACGAGGGCCAGCACGGCCGCCAGGAAATACAGGACCACCCAGATCCAGCGGGTCTGCTTCAGCCCTTCCCAGAAAGCCTGCCAGTCCACGCCCCGGAAAGCGAACCAGACCAGCACGACGGCCAGGATGCCGGAAAGGGTGTATTTGATGATATTTGCTGCTTTCTTGTTCATGGGCCGCAAATTTACAATTATTTTGTGTTATTTTTGTAAGATATGAAATCAATTCTCGGAATAGGCAATGCATTGACGGACATCCTGGCCGTCCTGCCGGACGACTCGCTGCTCAGCGAGTTCCACCTCCCCAAAGGGAGCATGCAGCATGTCGATATGGAGACGGGCGACAGCATCTGGCAGGCGCTCAAGCCCATGGGCGTGAAATACGTGGCGGGCGGCTCCGCCGCCAACACGATCACGTGCACGGCCATTTTCGGCATGCCCTCGGGCTTTATCGGCAAGATCGGCAACGACGAACTGGGACTGCTCTTCAAGAGCGACCAGGAGCAGTACGGCGTGCAGACGCGCCTGCTGACGAGCCCGCATGCGAGCGGCCGCTCGATGGTCTTCGTCAGCGGCGGCAATGCCGAACGCACCTTCGCCGTGCATCTGGGTGCGGCGCTGGACCTGGTGCCGGAGGATCTGCAGCCGGAGTGGTTTGAAGGGTACGACTATTTCCATATCGAGGGCTATCTGGTGCAGAACCAGGACCTGGTCCGCCGCGCGGTCGAGTATGCCCGGGCCGCCGGATGCACCATCTCCCTGGACCTCGCCTCCTACAACGTGGTCGAGTCCAACCTGGCCTTCCTGCACGACATCGTGGAGAAATATGTCGATATCGTCTTCGCCAACGAGTCGGAAGCCCGGGCCTTCACCGGCCTGTCCGACCCGCACGCTTCGCTCGCCGAACTGGCCGCGCTTTGCCGGACGGCCATCGTCAAGATCGGCAAGGACGGCAGCTGGGTGCGCCGGGGAGACGAGGAATACTGCATCGCGCCCTACCCGGCCGATCCGGTGGATGCCACCGGCGCCGGAGATACCTATGCCGCCGGTTTCCTCTATGCCGATTCCCTCGGCCTGCCGCTCAAGGCCTGCGGGGAGATCGGTTCCATCATCGCGGCGAAAGTCGTGGAAGTGATCGGTACCAAGATCGACATTCCCCGCTGGCGCGTCGCCAAACAGGAGATCCGTGAACTGATCGCATCCTACGGAGCATGAAAAATCCCATCCTGTCCGTCGTCCACTGGTACGTCCTCCGCCGGGACCGGAGCAAGGTCCCGACGACGCTGATGCCCTTGAAGAAAATCAAGAGCGCGACGGTCTATGTGGATGCGGAAGAGGCGGGAGAGGATGCCGGGCCCTTGTGTCGGGCCGTGAAGCAATTCTTTGACTATCAAGGCATCCCGGTGCTTGTCCTGTGCCCGACGGCGCAGGACGTCAACCTGTTGGGCTACCTGAAGGCCAGGATGCGCGGCAGCCGCAAAGAGCCGCGCAGCGAGGACCTGTTCATTTCGCTGGCTTCCACGGCGGACAACTTCGCGGCCACGTATGAGGCCTGCTGCAGCACGGCCCGTTTCAAGGTGGGACGCTGCGCGCTGCCCGGCGGGGTGTTCGACCTCGTGGTGACGCCGCCGGGCGACAGCGACGCCAGCCAGGCGGCGGCCTTTGCCGCCATCAAAGATTATTTATACAAAATCAAATGAAAAAATACCTCATCGTCTTCCTGATATCGATGGTCCCGCTGATCGAGCTCCGCGGCGCCATCCCCTATGCCGTCGGTTTTGACCTGCCGCTGGTCCCCTCGCTGATCGTGGCCCTGCTGGGCAACATGGTCCCCGTCCCGCTGATCTTCCTCTTCGCGCGCAAGGTCCTGGAATGGGGCAAGGACAAGAAATATATCGGCGGCTTCTTCACCTGGTGCCTGGAGAAAGGGGAGAAAGGCGGCCGCAAGTTGGAAGCCAAGGCGGGTGCGGGCCTCTACGTGGCCCTGCTGCTCTTCGTCGGCATCCCGCTGCCCGGCACGGGCGCCTGGACGGGCACCCTGGCCGCCAGCATCCTCGACATGGACTTCAAGAAGAGCATGCTTTACATCTTCCTCGGCCTGGTGCTCGCCGCCGCCATCATGCTCCTCGCAAGCCTCGGCGTCTTCGGGGCGATCGATCTGATGAAATAGGTGATTTACCGGAACAACTCCCGCAGGACCCGCAGCGAGCGCACCTCGATGCGGGTTTCTGCGTGATAGCCGATGTAGCGGAGCAGGAGCTCCGCGATCTCGTTCCGCGCCTGCCCGTTGAGGGGGATGAGCAGGCTCCCGGCCAGGTCGGTCTGCAGCAGGGCGCGGATCTCGGAGAGGTGCCCGCCCGCGAAGGGCATCAGGTCCTCCAGCGAGGGAGAGAAGCCGAGCGCGGCGGCGAATTCCAGCAGGAATCGGAGGTGGTAGTTGGCGTAATCGCCCTCCAGGGCATCCAGGGTGAGGATGGAGCGCTCGAGCCAGTCGAAGAGACCGTCTTCGCGGGCGCCGTCGCGGACCGTCCGCCAGAGCACTTCGCTCATGAACAGGGTCATGGCGTTTTTGGCGGCGCTGGTGCGAAGGCCCGTCAGCGGATGGCTTGCCGACAGGGCATGCGTCCGCCAGAGCTCGGAACGGGGATTCTCCGTGACTTCGGCGTCCAGCACGCTGAGCGGCTGGAACAGGGCCATCCCGCCGCCCTTGGGCACGGAGGTGATGAAACTGCGCCGCCCCCAGTCGGGACTGAGGGCGTGCAGGACGAGGGACCGCTCCCCGACCTTGGTGGTATTCAGGATGATGAGCCGGGTGTGGTAGATCATCAGTACTGCTTGATCCGCTCGGCGGCGAGCGCCTGGCGGAGCGCATCGTCATAGCGGATACGCACCTTCACGCCGGCCTCCTGGAAGTAGTAGCGCACGGCGATCTCCTCTTCGATGAAGGGGATGATTTCGTCCTTCTTGAGGCGCAGGAAATCTTCTTTCTCCATACCCAGCGCCTTCTCCAGGGCGTCGAGTTCGGACTTCATCGCTTCGTCGAGCCCGTCGAGCTTGAGCTCTTCCTTGGCCCGGTCAAAGTAGGTCTTGGCCGAGGAGCGGTAGTCGAATTCCTTCCCCTTGGCGAAGGTGATGAAGTCTTCGTAATCAGCATCTGACAGGTGGAACTCTTCCACGGCGGGGATGCTTTCGTGCTTGCGCACAAACTCCAGCGCATACTGCTCGAGGATGCCGTAGGTCACCAGCGAATAGGTCAGGCGGCTGTATTCGCGGAAGTCGAGCTTGACATCCGGGGTGATGCCGCCGCCGTCCCGCACGGTGCGTCCGTGGGCTGTCTTGAACTCATGCGTCAGGGAGTCGGGGATGTGGGCCACGCTCCCGTCTTCGCGCCGCTGGGCGTAGTCGATGGCCTGCACGCAGCGGCCGGAGGGGGTGTAGTACTTGGCGGTCGTGACCTTCAGCTCGCCGCCGTAAGGCAGGGAGCGGATGCTCTGCACGAGCCCCTTGCCATAGGTGCGTTCGCCCATGATGGTGGCGCGGTCCATATCCTGCAGGGCGCCGGCCACGATCTCGGAGGCGGAGGCGGACGCGGAATCCACCAGCACGATCACGGGGATCCTGGTGTCCACGGGTGCCTTCTCCGTGCGGAGCGAATAGCTGGAATGCGGCTCGCGGCCCTGGGCGGACACGACGAGCGAGCCCTTGGGGACAAGCACGGACACGATTTCGGCCGCCTCGTTCATCAGGCCGCCGCCGTTGCCGCGCAGATCCAGCACCAGCGTCTGCATGCCCTGCTTCTTGAGCTCGGTCACCTTCTGGCGGAACTCCGCCCCGACGCCGTCGGAGAAGCCGGTCTGGGAGATGTAGCCCACGTGGCCGTCCAGCATCCCGGCGTATTCGATGTCGCCGATCTTGATGCGCTCGCGGGTGACGGTGATGTCCGTCTCTTCGCCGCTGCGCAGCTTCCGGACGTGGAAAACCACCTGCGTGCCCGGTTCGCCGCGCATCTTCTCGCTGCACTGCTGGGAGGTCAGTCCGACGACGGTCTGCCCGTCGATCGCCAGGATCTCGTCGCCGCACACCAGGCCGTACTTCTGGGCCGGAGAGTTGGCGTAGGGCTCGTTGATGATCACGGGACCCTGCACGTCGGGCTTGTAGATCACGGCGCCGATGCCGCCGTAGGTCTTGTGGATCATCATCTGGAGGTTCTCGTTCTCCTCTTCAGGAATATAGACCGTGTAGGGGTCGAGGTCGGCGAGCATGGCGTCCACCCCGCGGCGCTCGATCCGGTCAATGGGCAGGGAATCGACGTAGGAGCGGTTCAGTTCCTGCAGGATGGCGGTCTGGATCTCGGTCCACTTGCCGAGCTTGAAGCGGGGGGACTGGGCGCCTGCGGCGAGCGTGACGCCGAGCAGGCCTATTATCAGGATAAAACGTTTCATACTTGCAGTCAATCTTTTAGGCCGATCCGAACAGCAACAGCGCGATGCCGGCCATCATCAGCGCCAGGTCCAGCGCCTTGTCCTTGATCTGGCCTTCCTTGAAGATCAGCGCGCCGCCCAGGAAGGTGATCAGCACGGAGCTGCGCCGGATCATCGAGATCACGGAGAGCAGGGCGTCCGGGTCCTTGACGGCAAAGAAGTAGATGGCGTCGGACACGGTGATCAGCACGGAGATCAGCAGGATGCGCCAGTCCCATACGAAGGGCTGGAAATGCTCCTTGTCCGTCAAATACTGTACCAGCAGCACGGCCGCCAGCAGGACGGTGATATAGATGTTGGTCCAACTCTGGACGAACAGCGGCTCGAGATGCTGGAGGATAAACTTGTCGTAGAGGGCGCTCGCCGCGCCGGAAAGCACGGAGATGATCATGCAGGTCATCCCTTTGGCGGAAGTCTCCTTGTCCGTCTCATGCCGCTTGGAGCGGGAGCTCAGGAACAGCGCGAACATGACGATGCCGACGCCCAGCCACTGCAGCAGGTTGAGCCGTTCGCCGAACAGGATGATGGAGAAGATGACCACGAACATGGGGCGCGACGCCTTGATCGTGCTCACGGTCGTCAGGGGCAGGTGCTGCATGGCGATCAGCCCGGACACCCAGGAGGTGGAGACCAGCACGGCCTTGAGCATGAGACTCAGGTGGTCCTGCAGCGACCCTGCGGAGAGGAAAGGGGACAGGTAGATGGCTGTGAGCGCCGTAGCGCTGAGCAGGATCCAATACACCCCGTTGCGCTTGAGGGCCTGCTTCTTGGCGACGTCATAGATGCCGAGGAGCAGTGCGGAAAGGACAGAAAGCCAAAGCCACATACAACTGACAATATTTTGACAAAGTTAACCATAAATTTTGTATTTTTGTCCTCCTTTCCATGAAAGACGGCAAGATCGAAATCCGTGGCGCCCGCGCCCACAACCTCCGCAACATCGACGTGGATCTCCCGCGCCGCAAGTTTGTCGTCATCACGGGCATCAGCGGAAGCGGGAAATCTTCGCTGGCGTTCGACACCCTCTATGCCGAGGGCCAGCGGCGCTACATGAACACGCTTTCGCCCTATGCCAAGCATTTCATGGGCATCCTGGAGAAGCCGGAAGTGGAGAGCATCAACGGGCTGAGCCCCATCATCGCCATCGAGCAGAAGACGACGGGCAGCAATCCCCGTTCGACCGTGGGCACGATCACGGAGATCTCCGACTTCCTGCGCCTGCTCTATGCCCGCGCCTCCACGGCCTATTCGCCCGTCACGGGCAAGGAGATGGTCCGCTATACGGACGCGCAGATCGTCGATCTGATCATGCGGGAGTTCTCCGGACGCCGCTGCCTGCTGCTTGCTCCGCTGGTGCGGGGCCGCAAGGGTCACTACCGCGAGCTCTTCGAGTCGCTGCGCAAGAAGGGTTACCTGCAGGTGCGCATCGACGGCGAGATCCGCGAGTTGAACGAAGTCGAGGCGGTCGATCGCTACAAGGGGCATTTCATCGAGCTCGTGGTCGATAAGCTCAAGCCCGGCGGGGGCGACGAGGCGCGCGTGCGCGCTTCCGTCTCCTCGGCGCTCGGCCTGGGCAAAGGCTCGCTCGCGGTGCTCGACTACGAGACAGGCGCGCTGCACCATTATTCCAAGCACCTGGTCGATCCGGAGAACGGGATCTCCCTCCAGGAGCCGGCGCCGCACACCTTCTCCTTCAATTCGCCGGAGGGATACTGCCCCCATTGCAAGGGGCTCGGGACGGTCCCGGACGTGAGTCTGGACACCATCATCCCGGATCCCGGCAAATCCGTCGCCGACGGCGGCATCGCTCCGCTGGGGCGTCTGCGCGACGGGCGCAAATTCGAACTCGTACGCGCGATTGCGCGCAAACACAATTTTTCGCTCTACGAACCCGTCGCCGCCCTGCCCGACGACGTGGTGACGCTGCTCGTCTATGGCTCTGACGAATTCTACCGCGTCGGAGAAGGTCCGAACACGGAAATGGTCAACTGGGACGGCGTCACGGGCGACATCGAAGACAAGGTCGTGTGCCCGGTCTGCCACGGCAGCCGGCTCGGGGAGCACATCAAGTGCTTCCGCATCGACGGCAAGGACATCGCCGAGGTGAGCGCCATGGAGATCAGCGCGCTTGCCGCCTGGCTGCGCACGCTTCCGGGCAAGTTCGGCAAACGCGAGAACGCCATCGCGCGGGATATCCTCAAGGAACTCACCGACCGCGTGCAGTTCCTGCTGGACGTGGGACTGGACTACCTCAGTCTGGACCGGCCGACGGCCTCGCTCTCCGGCGGGGAGGGGCAGCGCATCCGCCTCGCCACGCAGATCGGTTCCAAACTGGTCAACGTCATCTATATCCTCGACGAGCCGAGCATCGGCCTGCACCAGCGCGACAACCGCAAACTGCTGGATTCGCTCAAGAAACTGCGCGACGAGGGCAACACGGTCATCGTCGTCGAGCACGACGAAGAGACCATGCGGGCCGCGGACTGGATCGTGGACGTGGGACCCGGCGCCGGCGAGAACGGCGGCCGCATCTGCTACAGCGGCCCGGCCCGGCCCGTGGTGAACCCGATCCCCGTCCCGGCCTTCCGCCGCCAAGGCAACGGGCTGACCCTGACCCTGCGCGGCGCCCGGGGCAACAACCTCAAGGACCTGACCGTCGATTTCCCGCTGGGCCGGCTGATCGGCATCAGCGGCGTGAGCGGGAGCGGCAAGTCCTCCCTGATCAACGAGACCCTGATGCCCATCCTCAAGGGGAAGTTCTACCATTTCAAGGAAAAACCCCTGCCCTATGCGGGCATCGAGGGGGTGGAGAACATCGACAAGGTGATCGAGATCGACCAGAGCCCCATCGGGCGTACGCCCCGCTCCAATCCGGCCACCTTCACGGGTGTCTTCAACGACATCCGCGCCCTGTTCGAGGATACGCCCGACGCCAAGGTGCGCGGCTTCA
Source organism: uncultured Bacteroidales bacterium (assembly GCA_946185205.1). Lineage (GTDB taxonomy): Bacteria > Bacteroidota > Bacteroidia > Bacteroidales > UBA932 > Cryptobacteroides. The sequence continues at coordinate 8,433 of CAMHIP010000064.1, forward strand.
AGGCCGGCCGCTTCTCCTTCAATGTCCCCGGCGGCCGCTGCGAGGAGTGCAAGGGCGCCGGCATCAAGGTGATCGAGATGAACTTCCTCCCGTCGGTCAACGTGTGCTGCGAGGCCTGCGGCGGCAAGCGCTACAAGGAGGATACCCTCGCGGTCCGGTACAGGGGGAAAAATATCAACGACGTGCTTGAAATGCCTGTCTCCGAGGCGTATGAATTCTTCAAGTCCCATCCCAAGATCGCCCCGAAACTCAAGGCGCTCGTCGATGTTGGCCTGGGATATGTGCACCTCGGGCAGTCCGCCGTGACCCTGTCCGGCGGCGAGAGCCAGCGGATGAAGCTGGCGGCGGAGCTGGCCCGCAAAGCCACGGGCAGCACGCTGTATATGCTCGACGAGCCCACCACGGGACTGCACTTCGAGGACATCAAGGTCCTGATGGGGGTGCTGCAACGCCTGGTGGATCAAGGAAATACGGTGATCGTGATCGAACACAACCTCGACGTGCTCAAGAGCGTCGATTATCTGATAGACATGGGACCTGACGGCGGCGCCGCCGGTGGCAGGATTGTTGCAGTCGGGACGCCGGAACAGATTGCCGCCGATCCGGCATCTGTCACGGGACCCTTTTTAAAAGAACTCTTATGACCAAGATTGAAGCCGCGCGAGCGGAGTACAAAGAGTGGTGTATGGCCGTAGGCATCGACACCCTGGAAAAAGTCAATGAAACCCTTGATGCCGGCAAGGCCATCGAACTGATCAATCTCTGTGAAGCCCGCCAGGAGCGCCAGTACGCGCAGGCGGCCGACCAGATCTACTGGAACCGGAACCGCTGCCGCATCGTGATGATGTCGGGCCCTTCTTCCAGCGGCAAGACCAGCTCTTCGCTGCGCATCGCCCAGCAGGCCCGCGTCCTGGGGCTCAAGCCCAAGGTGATCGAACTGGACAACTACTTCGTGAACCGCGAAGACACGCCGTTCGACGAGAACGGGGAGCGCGACTACGAAGCGCTCGCCGCCATGGACGTGGCGTTCCTGAACGAGCAGCTCACCGACCTGCTTGCCGGCAAGGAGGTGGAACTCCCGAAATTCGATTTCAAGGCCGGGCACCGTGTCTTCAACGGCACCCGCCTGAAGATGGAGGAGGGGGACATCCTCTTCATGGAAGGCATCCACGCCCTCAATCCGGCCCTGACGCCCGACATCCCGCGCGAACGCATTTTCAATATCTATATCTCCGCCCTTTCGGCCCTGCCGGGCGGCGAGAAGGACCACGGCTCCACCACCGACAAGCGCCTGCTGCGCCGTATCGTGCGGGACAACCGCACCCGCGGCATCTCGCCGGAGTCCAACATCCTCCGCTGGCCGTCCGTGCGCCGCGGCGAGATCCGCAACATCTTCCCGTATGAGGAGAATGCCAACGTGGTCTTCAATTCCTCCACGCTCTACGATATCCCCCTGCTGAAATACTACGCCGAGCCGCTGCTGTGCGGTATCAGCGAGTCATCTCCGGCCTACGGGAAGGCGACGAAGCTGCTCGACTTCCTCGAGCACGTCCGGGCGCTGAAGCCCGCGGAGATCGCGGCGATTCCCCCGACCTCCATCATGCGGGAGTTTATCGGCGGACAGACGCTGTAAAACAAAGAGCCCCGGCCGATCGGCCGGGGCTCTTTGCATCAAATCTCTTATTTCACCTCGGTCCACTTGCCCGGGACGAGGGCGGAAATCTTGTCGTCATACATGGCTTCGCAGCTCACGGCCGGCAGGTAGAACTTGCCGGGATAGGTGGCGGTGAGGCCGGTGGTGACGGTCACGCTCTGGCCGGCGCCCAGGTCGAAGAAACTGTAGACGCGGTCGTCGCGGATGTCCTGATAGGTCACGCCGGCGGGGTAGGAGTAGTTCTCCTTGCCCACGCGGTCGTTCTGGATCTCCCAGCCGGAAGGGAACTTCTGCGCGAGGGCGAGATCGGTCGCATAGGCGGAGCCGGTATTGGTCACGGTCACGACGGCCTTGAAACGGCGGCCGCGGGAGAGCGTATCGACCTTGATGGGCTGTCCGTCTTCGCCGACATAGCTGACCTTCATCGACAGGCCGGAGGCCTTGGCCTTCTCGGTGCCGGCCTTCGGGGTGCCGGTCACGGCCACCACGGCGTGCACCGTGCCGCTGCCGGTGTTGGAGATGTTGAGCGTCGTCTTGCCGGTGGCATCCGCGGCGATGCCGACATCCTGGCGGATGATGGCCTTGGCGGTGCTCAGCTTGTAGCTCTTCTCGGGACCCTTGACGGAGGCGTTGACGCCGCCGCCCGCGATGGTGCGGGCATAGTCGCTGATGGCGTAGAGCGACCAGGCGGTGGACTGCGTGCTCATGTAGTGCTGGCCGTCGTTGAGGCGGGCGGCCACTTTTTCGGCGAGCTCGAAGGCGGTCTCCTTCTGGCCGGTGAGGATGGAGGTGCGCAGGGCGATGGCCATGTTGCGGTCTTCGCTGCCGTACCATCCATAGTAGCCGGAGCCGGAGGACTCGAGATAAGGCAGGCCGTTGGTGAGCTGGGTGGCCACCTGCTTCTTGCCGTCGCTGGCGAAGGCGCCTGCGAGCATCCACACCGCGCTGCGCGGCATCTTCTTGGCCTGCTCGCGGAGCAGGTTCATGGCGCTGCGCTGCGGCTTGCCGGCTGCGGCGAGGGCGTAGAGGCCGTAGGCGCGGACGAATTCGTCTTCCTTCTTGTTGCTGACCACGCTGCCGGTCAGGTAACGGATGATTCCTGACTTGAGGTCGGCGGGGACGGCGTAACCCTGGTTCTCAGCTTCCTGCAGGAAGTGGAGGGCGTAGGCGGAACCGAACGACGAAGAGGCGGTGCTGCCCGGCCAGTAGGAGAGCGAGCCGTCCGGACGGCGGAAGCTGTGCAGGCGGTTGATGCAGGCGGTGACGTTGCGGGCGCTGCGCGCCACGGTGTTGTCGTCGCACTCCATCACCTGGCCCAGGTAGAGCTGCGGGAAGGCGGCGGAAATCGTCTGCTCGACGCAGCCGTA